>NZ_JAOULD010000010.1 GCF_029882185.1 Candidatus Nitrosopumilus sp.
CCATCAAATCATTATCGTTAATCTTGATCTTCAATGTTGCAAGTCATGCGTGGTGGACCGTAATAAAGAACATTATTGTAGTGGACCGGATGGGAATTGGCACTGTGATGTCTCTTTTTTCTGTTCCATTATGACTAGAATTTGGTTTGATTTTAGTTTATTGAGATGATGGTTGATTATCTGGACAATTTAGATATTGGAACTTAGCAGATTCGAACCTGATATGATTTGCTGAATCTATTTTCATCCCTAAAACAATAGCTGAATCCTCGTGAAAGTTAAATCGAATCTTTTTCTAACTACAAAAAAGGTTCAGACCTTTTTGGGTTCAACCTATAACAGAATACAAAACTATTACTAAACACATTCATGTCTTATAGAATTCAAATTAAAAAATCTGTTTTATATTATGGCCGTCTAGAGGCGTCTATCCCTATTAATGAGACAGTTCCAATACATGGATCAATAAAATTTGAAAATTCATTTGAATTACTAATTGTTCGCATTACTGCAAAAACACGAATATTTGCATCAGGAAATGCTTCTGCAAGTCTATTTGCTGCACCTAAAACTGTAGCCCCTCTTGTAATAACATCATCAACCAAAATAATCTCTTTTGGTTTGAATAATAATTCTCTGATCCTCATTGAATCATAGTGTTGAGATGCTTTTGGTCTGTTAGGTGCTGATACTTTTGATGATCTAGGTAAAGGTGTCTCTCTGAATAAACATTCTTCATTTTTCCCTAAACCATTTTTTGCTAATGCTGATGTTATACGTTGAGGTACCCAAAGATCATCTTTTTGTGGTAGTGAACTTTTTGGGGTAGGGATTAAAATGGTATTTTCATTGAAATAATCTGAAAATGGATAATCATTTAGATTACTTTTAATCATCTGTGCAATTCTTTCAGACATTAAAATTCCTGATTTTAAAACTACGTCATTTTTGAGATTTCTCATAACTGTTCTAGATTCACTATGATTTGGCTCACTTCCTCTAGGAGTATAAGTTAACAATGAACCAAATTTGATTTCAGATATTTTCATTTTAATTATCTATTGAAACAATTCAGGCATTTTGATACCTGTTGGCAAATTTTCTAAAATATCAGTTGATTCATCAAGTTTCATTGCACCATATTGTATCATCTTCTCTGGCCATTCTAATTTGTCATTCTCTACAACATCTTTACAAATAAACAAAGGTCTTCCTATTCTGAGTGTTTCCCAACCTTGATGTAATGAACCACTTGATTCTCCTGCTTCAACAATAACAGTTGCATCAGAAATTAACGCCATAGTTCTATTTCTCAATACAAAATCTTTAGGAGTAGTTGGGTGACCAACTGGATATTGTGAAATAACTAGATGATTTTTCATTATTTCTTCTTGTAATTCAAAATTCTCTTTTGGATATACTTTATTTAATGGAGTTCCAATTACTGCAATAGTTTTACCACCATATTCAATAGCGGTTTTATGTCCTACTGTATCGATACCTTTTGCAAGTCCACTTACAATCACTACCCCATTTTCTATTAAGATCTTTGAGATTTCTTTAGCTTCTGAAAGTCCTTTTGCTGATGCATCTCTGGAACCAATAATTGAAACTCTCGGACATGGAACAGGAATTTCCATTGAACCCTCGTAGAAAATAATTTTTGGTTTAAATTTTGACTCAATGTCGTTTAATGGACGTCCAAGAAGGTTTTCTAGTTGAATAGATGGATATTCTGCTTCAACCATTTGTCACGAATCACCTATGATTATATTTTAACACTTTCATTTAGAACCTACTATTAGAAATGTAGCCATCTGAGTTAAAATTATTCTCCATTTTTAACAAAGTTTCATTATTCAAATGAGCGAAACCTTCCTGATCTTTGTGAATTTGAACCTAAGAAGAGTGTGCTTTATGACTAACTTCTATTAAGAATAAAAAATGAAAACTATATTCTGTGCCTATCTGCGTCCATTTCTGAACCCAAAAAGGTATCTGAGTCTCCGTGGAGTGGAACCAAATTAGAACTTCACAGACACAAATCCGGTCGGGTTCCGAATTTTATTCTAAGTGAAGGAACTAAACCAAAAACATGATTCTCTATTATGGAATCAAACAAGGTTCATCATTAGTAAAAATGTAAGAGGATCTTATGGCCCTATTGGATTTTAATTGAGTAATTGAACTGATAATGTATTTTTATTGTTTTTACTCTATTGGTGGTGTAATATCAAATTGAAAATATGTATCAGATTTTGTCAATATTTTTGGATCAGTGCAACCTGCTGACATTAACAGGTTTATGGTTACTTGCATGATGATCTTAGACCAATTAATTCCAAGATCGTGTTTACACGTCATTCTTATTATTTTATTTTTTTCTTTAGATTCTAATTTCAAACCTCTAATTTCAAACCAATTTTCTATTGATCTCAACACTCTTTTGAATGAAAAATCATCTGAATCACATCTCAGATAATATTCACCATATTCCTGAATTGTAGCAATAACTTTTTCTCTTCCTTTGTCATTGTTGATTTCTTGATATAATGCTTTAACAACCTCTTTAGGTGTTATG
This sequence comes from Candidatus Nitrosopumilus sp., assembly GCF_029882185.1. GTDB lineage: Archaea > Thermoproteota > Nitrososphaeria > Nitrososphaerales > Nitrosopumilaceae > Nitrosopumilus. Next base: position 2,582 of record NZ_JAOULD010000010.1, read on the forward strand.
TGTGATCTTTCATCTTCTAATCTTGAATAGATCTTCTGATATTTTGTAATTATCTTTCTAACATATTCCGTAGTGGAAATCCCTTCTATTCTTGATCGGTTTTCAAGAAATTCTTTTGTTTCATCTGGAATTCCTATATACAGTGTATTTTGTTTTTTCATAATATCTGTGAAATCTGTGGAATTATATAGTTTATCAGAAATATTATAATTTCACAAAATATCTAATATCTCATATAATTTCATACAATAAACCAGCTTTTTTTATATTTCGACAACATAGATATGCTATGAATTCTAGTTCGATTTTCAATTCAGTCACTCAAAATATGAAGAAAATCAAGATGGGAAATTTTAATCACGTCGGATCTGTTTTCTTGTTGGTTGTCAGTATTTGCGGTATAACTTTTTTCGAATCGTCTTTCGGATCTGAAAATAATAATGTTAATGAAAAAACCTCTGAATTATATCATTTCACTATTGATGGTGAACCCCAAATAATTCAAAACAAGATGGATTTTTCTCCTGGTGTTATTTCTACAATATTTATAATACCAATATCATATCAATCGAATCAAGTAAATGCAACTGTGTATGTTTATCCTACTATTACTTCTCTAGATGATGAATCTCAAAAGTTTCCATTAGAAACACAAGTTTTGAAATTTACAGAAGAAGAACCATCAGCCTATCTACGAATTGCACCATCGTTATCGCCAGGTAATTATGAAATTGAAATAGATATTCGTTCCTATAATAAGAATTATCTGCATGTTTCATTTCTCAAACAATCTTTCCCCTTTTCCATAACTGTAAATGATGATCTCTTTACTGATGATTATGGTAATCTAAAATATGCACTACCTTCCAACCATGCATCTTTTACATTGATGTCTGAAGATGATTCTATATGTGATCATTATCATGTATCTAACAAAGGTAAAATTAAATTTGAAAGACAAGCTGGCGAGTGGAAAGAAACTTTTGATAGTCAATACGATCTCGGGTTTGAAAATGTTGTAATTGATTGTCTTAAAAACAACAAATTGATTTTGACAATTTTACCTTTTATGCCACAAAATAATTTCAATCCATCATTCTTTTTTCTAGCTTATGCAAATTTATCCCAAAACCCTGAACCTAATTTAGGTTTTCATATATTTGTAAATCAAAGTGATCATCAATGCAGATCAACTATGATCTGTATTCCAATTGATGATGATGGTGATGTGTTCTGGAATTTATGGGGTTGGATTAGTTATCTCATAGCTCCTATTGCAGGAGTTATAAGCATCTATGTGTTATTCAATAATAAATTCAAACTAAAAGATTATGGGCATAGTATAGAAGACAAAGATAGAATGAAATCTAAGGTAAAAGGAGGACTTAAAGTTGACTCATAACTCTGAATCAGGATATGTTTGGTTAAAAGAAAGATTTGGTAACAATGATCTTTTACTGGGATTTGAGAACAATGAAATAATATGTTTTCATCCCAATTGCACTACTATGTTGTTTACCAGTTCTTCAAATTGCTCTCATGTTAAATATGCATACACTGAAAAAAGCATCCAAAAACTATTTTTTAAAAAATTCAAAATTAAAATTCCAGATGATTTGAATGAAACGGCCAAAAAAGAGTATGAGAAATGGAATAACACTTCATAATCGTATTTTACTTATCTATTGACGTACTTTCTAATCTCACTGTGCCCAATTTTATGCAAAACTGAGTGGAATCAAACTATTGGACAATTCCCCTCAAGGGAATTACAAAATAATTGAATTGTGTATGGGTCCGATTAGTTCTAAGGTTCGAATCCGGTCGAAGTCAAACCTCTACAGATTCATTACACTGTTGTCCTCATCTAGAGTTCCAAAAATTGTAAATTTGTCATGATCTGAATCCGGTTCAAATTTGATTGGGAGTATAACGTGCATGGGGATATAGTTAAGGTATTAAATTTTGCACCCACGTGGAAGTAGAAATTTTATAAAAGAGAATTTACTTGTGTGTAAGAAATTACTTGAGAAATAAGATTAACAGATTTTTAGAAGTGTAGTCAGTTATTTCATTTTTAGTCAAGATAACTGCCAAAACCAAGAGACAATACTGTTAATACAATCACTGCCACTATTGCCATGAATTTTGTACGATCTCGACAGTATCAGGAATTGAGGTGAGTGCAGTTGCAACCAAACTAAATGAAATTACTAGTGTAATAAATGTAAAAGCAGTTTTCGTCCGTCAAATGAGTTGATTCTGAAATAAATACAGATAGATTTAGGAACAGAAGGTATAGTTTTGAGAAGTTTTTAAAAAAAGGGAATAAAATAAAAAATGGATCTAATTTCTAAATGGAATCGAATACCAACTTTGGATATTTTCATCATATTTTCTTAGATGCATCGGTTGTTTTTGATACTCTAAATTGGTCCAAGTCATTTTCAGCAACATCTTGTAGATAGAATCCAGATGTTACACCATAGGTCCTCATACAAAAACATCGGTCAATGCAGAGGTGTCGTGATTATTGATAGATCATTTTGTAAATAGTACTTTTACCCTTGATAAGAGTTACAGACTATTTAGGCATGGAATGTGTTGAACTTGAATCTCATTTAGGAAGTAAAGGAACTATTCTATTCATAAGGTTCCATGGTTGCATTCTTTTTTCACAAATTCCTTAGCCACTTCTTTAAGCTCAATATTAGAATGAACATATTATTTGTAACGTTGGAGGTTATCTTGAAGTTGTTGCGTGAAAAACATGAACAAAACATGTTGATTAATTTTTAGAAAAAAGGAAGAAAAATTATTGATTATTAACAATAATTGGATTGAATTCCTATTGCTGCATCAAGTATTGGTTGTCCAACTTCAGAAGTTAGATCACCACTGGTGATAAGACCATCCACCTGATTGATGAATGCATTTAGTTGATTACATGCTGCATTTGTATTGTTACTATCTAACTTGTTCATAATTTGATCAAGTTTTGATAATAATCCATTTGCATTATTTCCAATCTCGCCATTTGTAATTGCATCATTAATCTCTTGCTCTATATTATCCAATGCTTGCTGTTGCGTAAGAACTGTCACGGTTCGGTATACAGTGTCGGCCTCATTTAATGATGAATCCATCACATTGTAACTTACTTGGTATGTTCCTGCGTGTGCAATCTTAACTGCACTAGAGTCAATTACAAGAGCACCAGACAAATCCTCACCAGAATCATCAGTAACTGTTGCTTCAAATTCCTCATAGATTTGATTGACTATCAATTCTTGTGGATTTGGACCATTTAGAGTGATTACTGGAGGTGTTATGTCACCGTCACATGAAGCTGCTTCAGTACCTGATGGAGATCCGAAATAGATTGTTACATCACTATTCACTACAAATGTTTGTTTGTTTTCTGCAAAAGTAACTCCTTGTGGTGATACGGATATTTGTAAACCGTATGAACCATCAACAATTCCAGGAACCGCAATAGCACCATCCACATTCGTAGTTTGAATTTCAATTACAGTGTCACCTGAATCAAGTACGAGTATTGTCACCCCTTGAATTCCGCTTTCATTACAATCAAAGATTCCATTAAGATTTGCGTCATCAAATGCTACCGCATTAATAACATGCTGGTTTGATCCATGATCTGCAAATGAAACTGCAGGTGCTGCAAAAACAGCTAACAATGCAAACATCGTAATAGATGTTGCAAGTTTTTTTGTTAAAGTCATTAAGATGCGAAATGGATGTCATAAATATATGGATTGCCAAAACATCCAAATTCCTATAAATATTCATAAAATAGTGAATCGTGTATTCAATTGAGAAAAGTAGGTAAACATAGATCTTTACACAAGATGGAGTGCATTTAGATTTTTTTCTTAGAGGTTTTCATGTGATAGATTAATTCATTTGTAATTTGACAATTTTCATCCATCATGTTGGGGATAAAAATCAGACCCACGTGTAATTAATTCAAATTAGATTATTCTCAAAATGATGTATTTAGTTTTATTTTTTTATTTTTGAGCATTGATGTCTTTTTGTAATTTTTCAAGTTTTATTTCGAGTTCTTTAATTTTTTGTGATAGATCTGATTTCTTATTTGATGATGCTGTACGTATTTCATATACTCTTCCGGTTAAACTAATGTCTCCGCGTTTAGTTCTAGGCTTGCTCTCTTTATCACTTGTCACTGAAAATTGATAGATATGAACCCTTGAAAGTTTTGTGGTGGGGGTATGATGCTAGTTCACTCACTAATCATCGGAGGAGCCAGATCCTCCAACGACGGATTCATATGCATACCCAGTCACATCTGCATCACTACGTTTTTTTCGTTTTTTCTCAGTCGTCATTATTCTCACTTTCATTTTCACTACTAGGTGAACTCATGTAACTCTCTGCAACTAATTCTTTATCTCCTCTTCGTTTACGCTTTTTATCATCTGCCAACTTCATCACTACTAAATTGCAATTATTCCAAATACCAACAAGAACGATATAAAGCTGATACCTAATCCTAAAAGTGTAAAAACATTGCCAGCATACAACAACTTTGCTTTTCTATTGTTAGCTTCTTCAATATCGGCAATTAGATCAAAATATGCATAAAGTGCTTGCTCTCTTTTATCATCCAATTTATCATATTTATCAAAGAATTTTTCTGGCATGAATACAGGTAAGGTTTTTCCAAATTTTGTTAATACGCCAATGCCTATGCTCACAGATATCAATAAAATGCCTATTCCCCATCCAAAAAGTTCAGTGTATTCATTTTGTATAATCTGTTCGTAATCCATTGAACCAATTACAAAACTAAGTATGGCAATAATAACTCCTGAAAATCCAATTTGAGTGCCAGCCTTGCCATCAAGATGTTGATATCTTGAGAATTCTTGATCATATCTCTTTATTGTTAAATCATAAGCAATATCATCCGTCAATCTTTACCGAACTCCTAAACAACTTGTTTAGAATAAGTCTTTAATTTCCTTAAACTTGTCCTTCTTTCTTTTCATAATATTCTTTAGAATTGTTTTAGACTCTGAATTCCATACATGATTAGCAAAGAAATTATGTAATGTCATAATGTCTCGCCCTTCTACATCCTGCCTGATGTGTAAGGTTTGATCAAAGAATTGATCTAAGATTTCATCAATCAATGCCAATAGCTTTTCATTGACATCAAAATTTTCAAAATATGGATCTAATGATTTTGGTTCTTTCTTTAAATCTACTTTTTTACCAATAATATGATCGGTTAATGCTTGGAAGTAAGCAGTTACAAAAAGTAATCTTGCATATTTTTTCTCAGGCATGTTTGCTTTTTGGCTTCCATAATTGAATTTTTTCTCACAATAAGACTTGGTCAAATATGGATAAAGCAATAATCTATAGTCATCCTCAATTTCACCTTCTGAGAAGATTCTGGTATATTCAGATCCACCTGGCATGTATTTACTAATACTCCCATAAGGTTTTGCTGGATTTTGTTCTATTGCAGCAGCCATTGCTTGAATAGCATCATTTGCAGGTATTATCCTATCTTCATTTTCACTAAGATATTTGTTGAAAGTTTCATCTCCACGAAATATTTCTTTTTCTTGTTTAGATTTTGCCATCCAAGCACCCGCTTGTTGTTCATAGTAATAACCAAGTTTTGTAGATAATTGACTGCCAATAACATTATGGAATTTCTCCAAAGATATCAAATCTCTGCCTTTGACGGCATTTTGTGAATTTCTAAATTTAGTAATATTATTTCGTGTTGTTCTTGTATCTTCTTTAATAATTGTAATTTGAATAGCTCCTTTGATTAGCGGATCTCCTTTTACAACATCAGCAATAGTAGTAGATGTTTGAGCGCCATTTACAATCTGAGGTGCAACTAACTTTATTTTAGCATCTCCTAAAAGATCAAAATCTTTGACAACTATTGTCACACCATTATTATAATAGAACACTTCTTCAGGTTCTTCAAGCAATGATTTTCTTAATTGTTTATTGACTTTGGTTTTTACGGGTAAGAATTTTCTAATATTTGACTCAAAAATGTACTTCCCACTTCTATTTACCAATTGACCCAGTTCAGATAACGAAATTACTCCAATGATAGTTTTATCAAATTCCATCAAATTCTCTAAAGTCACTAATTCCGATTTGTCATCAAATGGTTCTGTAATTTCATTCCATAGTTTCTTAACAATTTCATCAATTCCAAAAACATGAAAATTCTCAGTATCGCGATATGTAACTTTTTGATCAGTGACATAGATTGCTTCCCAGTCCCAGCCTTTTCTTTTGATATCGATCAGGGCATCTCTAATTCGTCCCTCAGGTAATTCATTAGGACTGGTTTCAAGAAGGGTGTTTATTTTTGATTTGAATGTTTCAATAGAATCCATACTATGAGATGTTCCAAATTTAGATTGAAATATTCTGAAGAAATTCATTTCGGAACCTCGAATTTCTAAAATTGCGTCAATTCCCATGTCATTTGGACCATCTAAGGTTCCATTTTCAGCATCATCTTCAGTTGCATGGAATGCTTTTGTCAAAATCCATTCTAAAAATAATCTTCCCTTTTCAACAGAATTCTGTCCTTTCAAAACTTCATTTTCTATGCCATGTTTTACACTTTCAATAAAATTATCTGAAGGCTCAATAAATTCTGCTGGCATCTTGTAGTTGTGATGGTATTCCTAATTTAAGAATGATCATTGCTTTGAAAGTTAATTCACGTTTTCAACAATTCTTCAATTTCCCATTAAATAACCATCTAGGAATAGTTTTACATTCTCTTCAAAAAGAATCAATTTAGAAGAGTTTAATCAATCAGATAATCCTCCTTAAGAGAATCAGCGATAAGAGAGTTAAACCAAATAGAAAACTTCACTCGAGATAACCATTTGAAATTATTTCATTAAAAATACATTTAACATTTGAATGAATTTATTTAATTTTCAAAAGAATTTTCTCATAAATTTTAGGAATTTTTCCTTCAGATAGATTCTTTTTGATATACCATAACGCGGATTTGTTAATCCCTAACTCTTTTCTTTGATTAGGAGTCATATTCAAAATTTTCTCTCTTAATTCCAAATCATCATTTCTATTCAATTTCATTTTAGGAATAATAAAATTAAATTCTTTTTTCTTGTCTACAATAAAATTAGATAATTGTTGCAGGTTATCTTGTAGTATAATCTGATATGGATAATTTTTTCCATTCTTGTAATTGTATTTGGCATTAAAGTTGTAATTAATCTTCTCAATTAACAATTTAGCAACGTCCTCTTCCAATCTAGTATGATAGTTTTCTGTAAAGTTGGATTTCATACCCTCTTTGATTTTAGGTTCAAATCTATAGAGTTCCGTAACTCTGACAGTCTTTAAAACTGAAAACTTTTGTAAACTGCTGTAAACAAATGTCTAAAACTGTTTCAGCACGTATTCCGACAAAAATGCATGGGGAATTACGAGAGCGATGTAATTTGATTGGGGAATCAATCAATGATTTTATCGTTGCATGTATTGAGGTTGGTCTTTACAGCACTACTGATTTTGATTTTGGAGAGGAATTAGAAAAAGAAATGAGAGAGAAAAATAAACTTTCTAAAATCTAAAACTAAATAATGCCTAACTTCCCAGAATGGGGGATTTTCTAGTCCCTTCAATGATCTAGGTTCTACTCCTCATCTGCAATCGAAATTTTTGTTTTAGATATGCTCTCCAAAAACTCCTCTAGTTCACCATGATTTTCTGTAACAAAGTGTTCAACAAACTCATCCAAATTCATTGCATGTGAACCTATTTTTGCCATTTGAAGTGCGTCTGCTCTGTCGGGATTTTCTTCTGCCCATTGGATTAGCCTCTTCTTCATGGCCTCATTCATTTTGCTTTTGGCATCTATTCTTTTTACCTGCAATTTCAGATTGTCAATCTCCCTTTGCTGTTTCTCTAACTTCTCAATCTTTTCTGTTTTCTTCTTGTTTTCTAATCTAAGACGTTTTTCATTTGATATGGTGAGATTTGGAATTGCATTGAGATATTCCTCTGCAAGCTCCAACGTATGTGTCTTGAAGTAGTTTCTATCCAGTTTGATAAGGCCCGTATGGCCCATCATGAACTCTTTTTTGATAAGTGAACCTAACGGTGAATCCTTTGATAGCGATTCCTTGCATGTCTTGTTCCAGAATCTCCTAAAGCCATTCATTATTGGAACCTCGTACCTTTTTCCCTTGATTTTGTCTCTTAGCCCTGCTTTTTTGATCATTCTCTCGACTCTTTTCTTTACTCCAATTGGGGTTGTTCTCCTCAGGATTGTTCCTTCTTTTTTGAAGATTGGATCCTGTTCTTTTGGCTCCCTTCCTATTTCTCTTGTCCAATCTGACTTGTAATCCATTAAAGCTTCATATGCCTCAGGAGTGATGAATGCAGGATAATTGAAACTGGTTCCTTGATAAATTTTCAGCATCGCACAAACAATGACTGCATCATCCTCTTCTGATTCTGTAATCTCAAACTTTAGCTGATCATCTACCTGGTAAACTGGAGTCAAATCCTGCCAGTTCAAATCAAATCCACCTGCCCTGATTCCAGAACTTGCACTGACTAGAATGATTGCCCTGTCAATGGAACCGTTGGCAAATTTTAACATCTTTTGAATCTCATCTCTAGTCCATCCTCTGGAATCTGAAACATTGTCCTGTTCTGGAAATGTTGCATAGACTCTATTCCACGAAATCACTACCCCGTTCATGTCAAAGAGTTTCTTTATTGGCTTGAAGTAATTGTCAATTGAGCTTGGATTGAGATAATCTGAATCTTCTTTTGAAAGTATTGTCCTTTCTTTGAGTTTCATGGATAAGTTCAACAAAAGATCTCTGGTCCAATCCGGATCTTCCTTTGCGTGTTTGACAAACTGCTTGACCCGTTCCTCAAAATCCCCTTCTAGAATGTCCTCAAAAATCTTGCATAATACATGCCGTAATGTTCTGGTGTATTTCTCACGGGTCTCTTTTGCCTTGATTCCTTGGTGGAATAACTCTAGTGGACTCTCCTCTCCTATCCTTTGGAACTCTTCTTTTGTTATCTTCATCTTTTCACTCTAACTTTGGGTTTGGAACCTAAAAAAGGACTACTAGAGTAGTGGACCGGATGGGATTTGAACCCACGACCTTTGCGGGAAATTAATTTCCTTACGCAGTGTGAGTGCGTCATCCAAACCAAACTAGACGACCGGTCCAACTCCGTTAATCTAAAGGAGTTTTTTTGTCTTTGCTATCTGGATATGTTACAATTACCTTGGGCTTTATTACTGGTTGAAAAAATAACTATCATGTCATTACAAGAATTTGATACAATAATTGATAGGATGAAACTGGCTTTTGAATATGCAGATAATTTAGGACAATATGTAGATGCTGCCAGAGTTTTGTATCAAATGAATGATCAACTACCTGATGATCTGCAACTGATTTTTGAGGAATTAGATGATCCTGAATCTGCAAAATCCTTTGTAAAGGAACATTATATAGAATTAAAGTCTGCAATTGTAAATTACAGGCAAAGATTGATGAACTTCTAATCCTATTTCTTAACGCCTAGATTTCTATTCTTTAGTCGTAAGTATGGATTTCTGCATTTTCTGCATCGTGATGCATCGATATCGTTTCTACACCCACATTTGAAACAAATTTTCATTACAAGACGTGCTTGTTGAGCAATTCTTTTCTTTTCTGGGTCTGTAACTGGCATTAAATTTTCTCCTTAATCTCTCTCTTTTATTCTAATCGGATTTTTCCATCTTTCCTGCTAATAATACTGGCACTTCTGCAGGTCTTTTGGCTACTGGAATGTTTGCCTTGTTAAACATAGATACTTTGGATTCTGCCGAACCATACGTTCCCATCACGATTGCGCCTGCATGACCCATTCTCTTTTCTTTAGGTGCTGCTCTTCCTGCAATGTATGCTACCGTTGGTTTGTTAAATCCACTATCAATAATCCTTTGAGCCAAAATTTCTTCAGAATCTCCTCCTATTTCTCCTACTACTACAAGTCCTTCTAAATCTGGAATGTCTTTTACCATCTCAAACGCATCAATTAGCCTTGTGCCATTTACTGGGTCTCCTCCGATTCCAATTGTAATTGATTGACCAAATCCAGAATTTGTTAATGCATCAGAAATTTCATAGAGCAATGTTCCACTTTTTGATAATACTGCAATATTTCCTGCTTTGAAAGGCATCGGTGGCATGATTCCAATTTTAATTAATTCTGGAATCATTATTCCTGGTGTATTTGGTCCAATAACTACTGCCCCTTTTTGTTTTGCTAGCTCTAATGTCTCCATCGTATCTCTAATTGGAACATGTTCTGGAATTGCAACAAGTAATTTGATTCCTGCATTTAATGCGTCTTTGGCAGCTCCAAGAAAAAATTTTGCTGGAACAAAGATTATTGAAATTTTTGCATTTGTTGCATTCACTGCCTCTTGCATTGTATTATAGATTGGAACTTTATCTTCAAATTTCTGACCTCCTTTACCAGGGGTAACTCCTGCAACAACATTGGTTCCATATGCCATCATTTGTTTTGCATGCAATGAACCATATGCTCCAGTAATTCCTTGAACAATTACGCCTTTTTTTTCATAATCTGGTTCTCCTGGTTTTCCTTTTAGTAGTCCAAAAATATCTGTCATTTCTTTACTCCCATCACTGCTGCGTTAATTGCTTCTTCAACAGAATCAAATATTTTTGTTCTGGAACCCTGAAGCATTTCTTTTGCTTTTTCTGATTCTGTTCCTTTTAGTCTTGAAAATACTGGTAAATCAATTAGGTTATTTTCATATGCTTTGAGAAATGCTTCTGCAACTACAGTTGTCTTGACAATTCCTCCGTATAGATTTACTAGAATTCCTTTCACCCTGTTTAATTTGCTGATTAAAGTTAATGCTTCATACACTGACTCAGTTGTTGCGCCTCCTCCTACATCTAAGAAACATGCTGGTTTTCCACCATTGTCAGATAACATGTCTAGTGTTGACATTACAAGACCTGCACCGTTTCCAACAACTGCAATGTCTCCGTCTAATTCTACAAGGGAAAATCCACTCTTCTCTGCCTGTTCTTCAATAGCTGTTTTCTCTTGATATTTTTGCAATTCAGGATGTCTAAAGTTACTGTTATCATCTGTTACAAATTTACCATCAAGTGCCATGATTGTATCATCTTGCATGATGGCTAATGGATTTATTTCTACAAGTTCTGCTTCTTTTTCAATTGTAAGTTTTGATAATTTTTTTAGTGTATCGACAAATTGTTCTACGGTGTTTCCTTCTAATTTCATTTCTTTTGCAACTTCTCTTGCAAGCTCATCAGACACATCTCCTAATCCTACTTCTTTGATAATTTGATTTTTTACTGATTCAATCTCAACTCCTCCTTCTGCTGATGCAATAATGGTATAGCATCTTTTTGAACGATTCAAAAACAATGATAAGTACAATTCTTTTTTAATATCTGCCATCTTTTCTAGTAAAATTGCTCTTGCTTTTTCGCCCTTGATGGTCAAATCCATTACTTGAGGATATTTCAACTCAAATTCGTCATCATTTTGACATTTTTGAATCCCTCCTGCTTTTCCTCTGCCTCCAACTGGAACCTGGATTTTAATCACAAATGGATATCCTAATTCTTTTGCATGTTTTCGACCTTCTTCAATGTTGGTTGATGATATGCTGTCAAGGAGATTAATTCCATATTCTCGAAATAATTCTTTGGCCTGAAATTCTAGTAATTGCATGCAAAAATCATGAAATTTATGGTCTTTATTAACTATGATGCTATTCCAATTGCCCATCTAGAAAATCAATCATTTCTAAAAAGCGATCTTTGCTCTTTCTCAATAATTCTTGCGGGTATTCCTCAATTGTAAATACAAACTGTTGGTGAAAACTTGGGACCAGTATTCCTCCCGATGTGACCATCTGCTCAATAACATATCCTTTGGTAAGAGTGCAAACAATTTCTTCATAGGATTCTTCCTCCTCTTCAAGAGTTTGCCTATACAGGATTATTGGTCTGTTTGTCTTTGCTACTATGTTTGAACCCTTTTCTAACAGATCTGATAAATGCTGAATTTGCCATGCATCTAGACTGATCTGCTTTACCATGATAACAATACGTGACTTTTCTATTTAACCGTAATAAAACAACGCATCTTCACAATACGTCGTCAATAAAATCACATTAATTTAGAATTTAAAATAAAGAAAATGATTTGGCGCTTATGCCATGTCTAATGCTCTAGAGTGTTTTCTTGTATGCGGTCTTTCTCCTGCATACTTTCTTCTCATGTGTCCTGATGGTCTTCCGTAGATTAACTCTAAGAACCAAGACTCATGTTCGATCTCTTCAGCGAGAATATCTTTTGCAATATCATATGTTGCAGGATCTTTACCTAAAGTCATCCTACAAATTTTATCCCAATTGACTATTGCTCCTTGTTCTGCTTTGAGACATTTTTCTAGAATTGCTTTGTGATCTGTTGGATTTGCTGGGAGTTGTAAGAATTCACAACCGGAAATTTTGATAAATTCTGTTGCATCATTTGGAAGAGATCCACCTAATTGGTAGATTCTTTCAATACATGATTCAAAGTGGCTAAGATCTTCTAGTCTTGCATCTTCGATAATTCCTTTTAGTCCTTCACCCTCCATGCCTGTACAATGCGCTCTGAGATTGGTAAAGTAATAATATGCTGTAAATTCAACTGCTGCATTTTTGATTAACTCTTTTACCAATTCATCGACATCAAGGCCGTTTTGTTTTAGAACATTTATCCCAACAACATTTGGTTTTGATTCGGACATTTGATTATGAATTTTATTGATATAATAAAAATATTTCATACTTTTAGAATTTGATTTTCAGAGGAGATGTGGGAAATATCGGTTAGGGGAGGAGAACCTTATGTTTTACTCCTCTGGGCTTTGAACTTGTCTTGGAATGGTGATAAATAAAAAATATGTTTGCAGTGCACTCGTTCTGAATTTGAAATAACTATTCTACTGAAATTCTAATTTTTTGTCCATCTATATCGTCTTCTTTATATTCTTTACAAGAATCAGTAAAGTTGACTTGTTTGACTCTGACTAAAAATGCTAGTTCTTTAGCTTTCTCCTTTATCATTCCAAGTGATTCTTCATCTAATTCCAAAATTGATGCTACATCTAAAACATCTGTTGGTGTGTATCCTCTTTCTTTTCTTAATGTTTGTAGTCTTCTGGCAATGTCTTTTACCAGTCCTCTTGCCATCATCTCTTTGTTTCTAAATGTTGAAATTAATACAATGTAGTTGTCTCTTTTTGCAACTGCAAAATTTTCACTTGCATCAAAGTCAATAATAAAGTCCTTCTCATCTAACGAAATTGTTTCGCCGTCAATTTCAAAATTATATTTGGATTCTTTTTGCAATGATGAAATAATTTCATCAGGATTTGTTTCTTTAAATGTTGAAACTAGTTTTCCCATGTGTTGCTTTGCTTTTGGTCCTGTTCTTTTTCTTTCCAATTCTACAATTCCTTTTATTGGTAATCCCAATTGTTTTAATTCTAAAATTTGTTCTAATCCTGATTCTTTTTCAATTTCAGTAATCGTGAATTTTTCAACATTGAGTTGTGATTGTAATAGTTCTGATAATGCTTCTAGTTTTATTTTTTGACCTTTTTTCACACAAATTTGAGCCTCATTAAGTGGCCACCTTCTCTTTAGTTTTCCTTTCATTCTAGCTGCAGATGATATAGAAACAATATCCTTCATTATGTCAAATGATTCTTCTATTTTTTCATTGACTAGTGATTCTTGATATGAAGGCCATTTGTCAAGTAGGATACTTTGTTTTCCTGGAAATACTGCTTGGTATAGATGCTCACTTGTAAATGGACAAAATGGATGAATCAAAATATCTAGTGTCTTGAGCACTTCGCTGAGAACTGCATATATTGACAATCTTCTGTTTTTCTTTTCTTCATCCTCGTCCCATAATTCTCCTCTTGTAATTGGAATGTATATCTGGCTAAGATTGTTAATTATGAAATCGTCAACTGCTTTTGCTCCTTCATGGAATTTACATGTCTGATTTTTTTCAGTTAATATCAGAATCAGTTTTTGAAGTTTCGATAATAACCAAATGTCAGGTGATGTTAACAACTCGTTTTGTTTTGCCCATTCAATTGTGTTTGTTTGGTCAAAATTATCATATTGGCTATTTTGTTGAAAATATAGATGAAGATTGAATAATGTGTTGATTATTTGATATGGTCTTGACATCAATTCATCTATGCTGAAACTTAATGGTTCAATTGGGCTTGCTTTCCACATGAAATAGAATCTAATAAGATCTACTGGGTATTTTTGAAGTAATTCTGCTCCTTCTAGAACATTGCCTTTGCTTTTACTCATTTTTCCGCCTTTTTCATCTAGAACATGACCTTGAAACAAGAATGCTTTGTATGGTGGTGTTGGAGCATTGTTTAGAATTACATTTTCAATAAGTAGAGTATATGCCCACCCTCTAGTTTGATCAATTCCTTCTGTGAAAAATGGTGCTGGAATTTCTCTTTTGTATTCTTCATCAGTTAATGACGAATATGGTGCAGAACCACTATTGTGCCATGTATCTAGCACATATTCTTCTCTTTTTGTATTGACACTGCTGCATTTTTTACATTTTATTGTAATGTTATCAATCCATGGTCTATGCAATTCAAAATTAGGCCCATCAGGTAATTTGTCTGCTGATTCTACAATGTCTTTTCTTGTAAAAAACCAGTTCTTTTCACCGCAGTCTTCGCAATTCCAAACTGGTAGAGGACATCCCCAAATTCTTTCTCTGGAAATACACCATGGATGCCTTTCTTTGATAATTCCAAGAAATCTGTTTTTTGGCTGCTCAAAAAAATATTCTACGCTTTCTGCAGCGTCAATTGCCTTGTTTTCCAATCTGTCTAATTTGTAAAACCACCCTTTTCTTGCCAGCCAGACAATTGGGTGATGTGATCTCCAACAAAGTGGATACTTGTGTTTGATTTTACCAATTTTTACTAATGCGTTATGTTCCTTGAGATCTTCTACAATCAGTTTGTCTGCATCTCTTACAAACATTCCTTGATATTTTCCTGCCTTGTCTGTGAATTTTACCTCATCATCAATGGGGCTGAAAATTTTGACTTTTCTCTTATTTGCAATCTTGATATCTTCTTCTCCGTTTGCAGGTGACAAATGCACTAGCCCGCTACCAGTACTTGCGTCAACAAATGTTTCAGATACTGCAATATGATAGTTATCTGATTTTGAAATTTCATTTAATTCTGGAATTAAATCTAATAACGGATGAGTGTATTTTTTCCCTTCAAACTCTGAACCCTTTGCCAATTTCTCAATTTCATATTTCTCAACTTTTACTTCTGTCATGAATTCTTCTAATCTTGTTTTTCCAACCACCCATGTTTCATCTTCTACTTTGACATATGCATAATCCTCTTCAGGCTGTAACCCAACCATCGCATCTGTAACTAGAGTAAAAGGCATTGTAGTCCATACTATCAAAAATGCATCCTCGTTGACCAATTTGACCTTGTAGTATAGAGATGGATCTTTTACTTCTTCATATCCTTGATTAACTTCTGCATGACTAAGTGATGTCTGACAGCTTGGGCAATATGCAATTACTGTAAAATCCTCTTCTAGAATCTTGTTTTCATGTGCTTTTCTGAGAACTTGCCATTCTCTTTCAATAAACTCGTCTCTAAAAGTCCAATATGCTTTTTCATGATTAAATGACATTCCCAATAACTCATCAACCTCTACCCATGTCTTGTTGAATTTCTTTACAATTTTTTTACATTCTGACACTATTCTTTCAACCCCAAATTCTCTGATGGCTTCTGTCTTGCCTCCTGACACTCCAAGCTCTTTTTCAACTTGTAATTCTACAGGAAGTCCTTGCGTATCCCATCCTCCGTTAAATTCAATTTTTTTCCCTTGGAGTGTGTTGAATCTATACCACAAATCTTTGATGACTCTTCCTCTAAGATGCCCTGCATGTGGAATTCCATTCATTGTTGGAGGTCCTTCTATGAACCGAATTTTTTCAGGCTTGTCTGATGCGAAAATTTGTTTTTCCAAATCTATTGATTTGATGTACTCCCTTACCTGAGATTCTATTGCTTTTGCATCAAATTTGGTGGATAACTCCATCTGGATTTTGGTATGTTTGTGGCATTATAAAGCTAAATTGATTTTTTGAGACTTGGATTATATAATTGAGAGGAAGATAATTCCTGTTGGTAAATGTCTTAGTGATAGGTTCTGGTGGAAGGGAACATGCATTGTCTTGGAAATTATCTCAAAGCAATAAAGTTGACACTGTTTTTACTGCTCCTGGAAACGGGGGCACCCAAAACAATGTTTCTATCAATGTAGATGATTTGGACGGTCTGGCAGATTTTGCTCAAAAAAATAATTGTTTTACTGTGGTCGGTCCTGAGGATCCCCTTGCCGCAGGAATTGTAGATGAATTTAACAAACTTAACCTTCCAATTTTTGGACCTACTCAGAAAGCAGCCCAGCTTGAATCCAGTAAGATTTGGGCAAAAAATTTCATGAAACGAAATGAAATTCCTACTGCTCGTTTTGAAATTTTTGATGATCCTAAAAAAGCTCAAGAATATGTAAAATCACTTGATTACAATGTGGTTGTAAAGGCAGATGGCCTGGCAGCTGGAAAGGGAGTCATTGTATGTGGTAATATTGATGAGGCCATATCCGCAATTCAGACAATCCTTGTAAAGAAGACTTTTGGTGATGCTGGAAATCGAATAATTATTGAAGAAAGAATTGATGGAATTGAGGCATCCTACATTGCATTATCTGATGGCGATGTTGCTATTCCTATGGCTTCCAGTCAGGACCACAAGAGAATTTTTGATAATGATGAGGGTCCAAATACTGGTGGAATGGGTGCATATTCACCAACTCCTATAATTGATGATAATTTAGCAAAAATCATACAAGAACAAATAATTGAAAAAACAATTCTTGCAATGAAAAATGAAGGGATTTTGTTTAAAGGATTTTTGTATGCTGGTATTATGATAAGAGAAGGCAAACCATATGTTTTAGAATACAATGTTCGAATGGGTGATCCTGAATGCCAACCAATCACAATGAGGATGGATTTTGATTTGTATGATTATCTTGTTGCAAGTGTTGATGGCACTCTGTCTTCTTTGCCTGAATCTTCGTGGAAACCACAATTTGCAGTATGTGTTGTTTTGGCCTCCAAGGGTTATCCTGAATCTTATTCAAAAAATGATGAAATTTCTGGATTTGATTCTATTCCAAAGAATTCTGTTGTTTTTCACGCTGGCACAAAAAAATCTGATGGAAAAATTCTTTCAAATGGTGGACGTGTATTGGGTGTTACTGCGTTAGGTGATACTCTAAATTCTGCAATTGCAAATGCATATTCTGCAGCTGAGAAAATCAATTGGTCTCAAAAATACAATAGGTGTGATATTGGAAAAAAGGGATTGTCTTATCTCTGAGTTTGTAGCATTCTATCTTCAGTTACGATCCAATCGATTAATACATCGTGATCTGACTTTGGAATATTTTTGATGATCTGTTTTTCTAATGTAAGTGAAATTGTTGTAATCTTATTTTTGGCCAAAAATCTATCGTAAAATCCATGACCATATCCTAATCTTACTCCTACTGGAGATACTCCTACAGTTGGGACTAATATCACATCTAGGTTGTTATCTACTGGGCAGTCATCTTTAGGCTCCATAATGTCAAAACTGCCGTGTTCTAGGCTTGAAAAATCCGTGATTTTTCTAAATTCTATAGAGTCTCCTATAACTTTTGGCAAAAAAACCTCTTTTCCTTGGCTGAGTAATTCTTGGATGATGTCTTGTGTGAATATCTCGCTTCCTATTGGATAATATGCACCAATTTTTTGAGCATTTTTGAAGGCAGATATTTTTTTTAATTTTTTTTGTATGTTGGCACTTGCAATCTTCATTAAATCAAATGATGTGTTATCTCTTTTTTCTAAAAGAAGATTTCGGAGTGATTCTTTTTCAGGATTATCTACCAATTTTACTACTCAGTGATGCTGCAGTGATTGTATTTTTTAAAAGCATTGCAACTGTCATAGGTCCAACTCCTCCGGGAACTGGCGTTGCAAAAGATGCTTTTTTAATTATCTCGTCATAATCTGAATCTCCTACTAGTTTATCTTGGAATCTTGAAATTGCAACATCAATTATAATTGCCCCCTCTTTGATCATTTCAGGAGTTAGTGTGAATTTGTTTCTATCCCCCACTGCAGTAATTATGACGTCTGCTGATTGACATAATTCAGTTAAATTTTTGGTTTTGGAATGGCATGTGAGTACTGTGGCATTTTTTTCTAACAACAAGTGATATAGAGGCTTTCCTACTAGGTTGCTTCTGTTAATCAATACAACGTTTTTCCCTTCTAAATCAATACTGTGATAATCAAACATTTCCATGACTCCTGATGGGGTGCATGCCACTAATGCTGCTTTTTTCATTGCAAGCAATCCTACATTATGTGGAGTTAAACCATCCACATCTTTCAATGGCGATATTCTTGAGGTGGTAGTAAATTCATCTAGTTGTTTTGGTAGTGGAAGCTGCACTAGAATTCCGTGAACTGTGTTATCTGAATTCAATTCATCGATAATTCTTGTTAATTCTGATTGTGTGATATTGGCATCAAGTTTATGATCTTTGGTTACTATTCCGACTTCTTCGCATGCTTTGTGTTTGTTTCTTACATATGTGGCAGAAGCAGGGTTATCTCCAACTAATACTGTGGCTAAACACGGGGAAATCCCTTGATTTTTCAATTCGGTTACAGCTTTTTTGACTCTCTCTTTAACTGATTGGGCAATATTTTTGCCATCAATCCTGACTCCTACCATGTCATGATTTTGATTTGTAGATATTTAATCCTTGGAATCTACGTTGAAATTCATGGAAAAGAAATTAAATGGTTGTTTTCCTAGTCATGTCATGTTTGTTATGATAGCCGATATCCAGCTAAAAGACGGTGCTGAAGAAGATTTCAAAAACTGGTTTGCTGAATCAAACAAGGTGTTGTCTAGCTTTCCTGGGTTTATCTCAAGAAGATTTTTGAAATCTTCTGATGGTAGCTATAGAATTCTTGTGGAACATGAGAGCAAGGAGACATTTATCAAAATGCACCAGAGTCCTGAACATGAAAAAATTCATCCAACTGGACATTCGTTTATGAGTGCAGATCCTCAAAGGAAAACATATACTGTAGCTGCTGAATAAAATTGAAACTAGAGTATGATTTAGATACATACATTGAAAAAATAAAAAACAATACTTCTTATTTTGATACTTTTATCAATAAAGAAAGTTTAGCTGCGGGGATATTAGTTTTGAAACCTGGTGAAGAAGATACACAAACTCCGCACGAAAGTGATGAAGTATATTTTGTCCTTTCTGGAAATGGTTTTTTAAAAATTAAAAACAAGGATTACAAAGTATCTAAAAATAAATTATTTTTTGTTGCAAAAGATGTGGAACATTTCTTCTATGGCAATACAAAAGAACTTCAAGTATTGTATTTTTTTGGTGGACCTGATTCCTAGCTGATTATAGTTCTTCTTCCAGATATTTTGATTTTTTTTCTGGCAAAAAGATTTACTGCCTCAGGATAAATCATGTGTTCTTTTTTTAGAATTCTTTTTGAAAGTGTCTCTTCTGTATCTTTTTCATCTACTTTTACAACAGCTTGGATAATTACCGGGCCTGTATCCATCCCTGCATCTACAAAGTGCACTGAACATCCTGATACTTTGGCTCCATATTCTAATGCCTGTTTTTGTGAATTTAATCCTGGAAACGCAGGAAGCAAAGCTGGATGTATGTTGATTATCCTGTTTTTGTACTTCTTTACAAATTCTGGACTGATAATTCTCATAAATCCTGCAAGACACACAAGACCCTTTTTTGGTGTTACTCCATGTTTTGTTAGGACTGAAATAATTTTTTTATCGTATTCCTCTCTGCTCCCTTTGAACCCTTTGCTTTCGATCACTTCAATTTTTACCCCTAATTTTTCTGCAATTTTTAGTCCTCTTGCATCTGGTTTATTGGAAATTACTATGGCAGGATTGATTGGAATTTTTTTCTTTTTGATTGCCTTTAAGATGGATTCCATGTTGCTCCCGCGACCTGAAATTAGAATTCCTAGATTTAGCAACTAGTCAATACTAGATCAAACCTGCAATTTATATCAAATCCAAACACTTTGACTTTTGTTGCCTAAAAAAGTCAGGATGACAAAAAACGGAATCCTATGTGAGGTTAATGATCAACGAGTTTACTTGGATCCAAAAAATGGTGACATTACTGGGATCAATTTTGTCTCTCATGCTCATTCTGATCATCTTCCCTCAAAAAACGGTGGTACTATTCTCTCTTCTATTGAAACTAATGAGATTGCTAATTTGCGTGGCTTCAAGATGGAAAATCACATTGAATACCATGATGATTTTTCTCTAGTTGATAGTGGACACATTCTTGGATCTAAAGGTCTTCTTTTTGATGATATCTTTTATACTGGTGATGTTTGCACAAGAGACCGTGGATTTCTCAAAGGAGCAAAAATCCCAAAATGTAAAACTCTGATCACTGAATGCACTTTTGGCTTACCTGAATTTGTTTTTCCAAAACTTGACGATATTCTAAAGCAAGTAAATGAATTAATTTCTGAACTTTATGGTAAGGGCATACCTGTTATCCTGATGGGTTATCAATTAGGGAAAGCACAAACTATTACTCAATTTTTTGGTCACTGGGGTCCACTGTATCTGCATGATTCTGTAAAAAATATGAATTTACTACATCAAAAATTTGGGGTATCTCTCAAAGACGGAATTGGGCACACTGAGGCTGAAAAAAGAGGATTATTGGAAAAAAAACCTTGGATGATGGTTGCTCCAATGCTATCCAGTAAAAATAAGTTTGTTCAAGACATGAAATCAAAATATGGTGCTGTAACAATTGGATTTAGCGGATGGGCTCAATCAACTAAATTCCCTTTTGGACGACGTACAGATTACTCTATTCCAATGAGTGATCACTGTGATTACAATGAATTAATTGATTTAGTGATTCAATCTGGTGCAGAACAAGTATACACCATACATGGTTTTGTCAATGAATTTGCAGAAGATTTGAGAAAACGTGGCATTAGTGCACAACCATTACTTGAAAATTCCCTAGATGATTTCACTTAGCAAATTTATTACATTCACATTTTTCAACTAGACATATTTCTACATTTCTGATATGATCATGGGAGAAGTGTTTGCATTTTTCATTCTTACAAATTCGCCTCTGAGCTTCCTTTTGTACCACCAATTGGGCAATTTCATTTGCTTTTTCCTTTGTGTATCCTTTTTTATCAATATAGAAATGAACTACTCTGTTGTAAAGCATTTCTGGTTTGAATTGTTTTTCTAGCAATACTGTCTCTTCCTATTTCCTCGTCTAAAACTTGATCCCTTGTGACAGTCACATTTACAGCTCAAATCATTACAAAATCCGTGATTGTTTTTCATCATACTTTTAATTGTCAATTATGGTATTTGAAGGACTCTTCTAATTGACTAATCATTTGTTTAGTAAAAATTAAAAAAATTGAAATTTTTATGCACGTGTTTTTGGATTTATTTTAAAATCATGCCTATGTCCATCAGATTTGTGTGGGTTGCATGGGTGATGATGTTTCCTTTTTGTTTTTGAAAGAACCGCCCTGAATCACTATTTTTAAGAAATTCCTTCAGTATATCTAAATCCATTTTGACGTTTTCAGTAATTGCCCCTGCAAAAACAGAATTACCATCAATACCGTCCGTCCCTGCAGACGCAATAACCATCTTTTTTAATTTTTGAGTATTTTTTAATAATCTTAAAACTAATTCTTGATTTCTGCCCCCCATGCCGTTTCCCAAAACTTTGACTGTTGGTTCCCCACCAAACACAATACATGTTTTTTTACTAGTTGAAATTTTATCGAGAATTTCTATAACTACTTTTTTTATGTCTCCAAAAACATGCATTATGTCCACTGTATATCCCATCTCTTCAGCTTTTTCTTTCATTGCCTTTAGACAATCATCGTTATTTGCAATGACAAAATTTTCAATCCTTGCTTTTTTTGGAGTTTCGTCTTGTTTCTGATTCATTCTATTTTCTAATAATCTTAAAACTTCTTCTGGTATCTTTCTTTTTATTTTATATTTGTCGATAATTTCTAGTGCGTCTGCATATGTCGTGTCATCCATGTATGTTGTGCCTGATGCAATAGATGAAAGATCGTCTCCTTCAACATCTGACATTACCAAACTCACTCCATGGCATTTCATGTTTTCAACAAGCTTACCTCCTTTGATTTTAGATAGGTGTTTTCTAATACAGTTGAACTCTTGAATTGTAGCTCCTGATTTTAACAGGACATTTGTAACATGTATCTTGTCATCCAAAGTAATTCCATCCGGCATTGCTAATAGTGACGAGCCACCTCCTGAGACTAGAAAAATTATCAATTCATCACTGCGCTTGTTTTGCACAAATTTCATGACCTCTTTTGCTGCCTTCACACTTGTTTGATCCGGTTTAGGGTGTCTTGAGTTGAAAATCTGAAATTTTTTACCTTTGATTATTGATTTTGAGCCCTTGGGAATTACTATGATTCCATTTTTAATTGGGATGATTGCATTTAATGCCCTGGTCATAGAATCCCCGGCTTTTCCAAATGCTACTGAATAGATGTTTGAATATTTCTCAAGACTGAATAATTTATCTTTAATTTTGATTTCTTTAGGTGTTACAAATTTTGCAATAATATTCTCTGGATTTGCTGCTTGAAGTCCTGCCTCTAAAATTTCTAAACAATCTTTCTTCTTGTCTGTGGTTGCCAGATCGTCAAAATTTTGGATAATCATACTGTCACTCAATAATGCAAGATATAATAATAATCAATGATGCCTTTCAGTTATGAATACAGTACGCATTCCAAAAGTTATCAACTTTGGAGAAAATGCACTTGGTGAAACAGAGTATCCAAAAAATGCCCTAATTGTCACAACAGTTCCTCCTGAACTCTCTGACAAATGGATTGCAAGAATGGGAATTAAGGATTACATGTTGTATGACCAAGTAAAACCTGAACCATCAATCGATGACGTCAATACTGTTATTTCACAATTCAAAGACAAAGATCCATCATGTCTAATTGGACTTGGCGGTGGAAGTTCTATGGATGTAGTAAAATATGCTGCACCTGAGATGAAAAAAGATAAAATCTTAATTCCAACTACGTTTGGAACTGGAGCTGAAATGACAACTTATTGTGTTCTGAAATTTGATGGTAAAAAGAAATTGTTACGTGAAGACAGATTTCTAGCTGATATGGCCGTTGTAGATTCATACTTCTTGGACGGAACTCCGCAACAAGTCATAAACAACTCCGTCTGTGATGCATGTGCTCAAGCAACCGAAGGCTATGATAGCAAACTAGGTAATGACTTGACAAGAACTCTATGTAAGCAAGCATTTGAGATTCTATATGATGCAATTATGAATGACAAACCAGAAAACTATCCTTATGGATCAATGTTGTCTGGAATGGGATTTGGTAATTGCTCTACAACTTTAGGACATGCTTTGTCCTATGTGTTCTCAAATGAAGGTGTGCCTCATGGATATTCATTATCTTCTTGTACCACCGTCGCACACAAGCATAACAAGTCAATCTTCTATGACAGATTCAAAGAGGCAATGGAAAAACTAGGCTTTGATAAACTAGAACTCAAAGCTGATGTTTCAGAAGCTGCGGACACTGTAATGACTGATAAAGGTCATTTGGATCCAAATCCAATCCCAATATCAAAAGATGATGTTGTAAAGTGTCTTGAAGACATCAAAGCAGGTAATTTGTAAAAAATTCGATATTTTTTACTTTTTTTTCTATTTTATCTATAAGCTGCGAAATTGGCAGCTTGATTAAACTTTTTATTCTAATACTCTGTCGTACATGTACTTGACAGATAAAAAAATCAAATTTGGTATTCAAAATGGCCTTAATGTTGCAAGAGCTGGTTATACTGAAGACCAAATATTGACAGCATGTATGCTTGCTGATAAAACTGGCTATGATTCAATTTTCTATATGGATCACACTAATGTTCCTCAGTGGAAGAATGCCACTGTTCTTGATCCTTGGGTTATGCTATCTGCAATTGCCGCAGTTACAAATAATGTTGAACTGGGAACTTGTGTAACTGATGCTATTAGAAGACACCCTTCAAACATTGCACTAGCTGCAATAACTCTTGATAGAGTTTCAAAAGGCCGAGCAATTTTGGGAATTGGAGCAGGTGAGGCACAAAATCTAAAGGAATTTTGCATTCCCTTTGAAAAACCTGTTTCTAAATGGGAAGAACAAATTGAAACCATTCATACTTTATATCAGTCAACTCCTGATAATACTGTAAACTATAAAGGAAAATACTATCAACTTGAAGGTGCATGTTTGCAAGCACCACCAATTAGAAAACCACGTCCACCAACTTACATGGCATCTGGTGGTAAACGTACACTTGAATTAACCGGAAAATTAGGAGATGGATGGTTGCCAATTGGATACACTCCTGAATTGTTTGAAGATCATAAAAAACAAATCGAGTTCTCAATGAATAAGAACAACAGAACCCAAGCAGAAAAAGATAACTTCCAATTTGCTTTAGATATTGACGTTTACTTCTCTGACGATGCAGAAGCATCATGGGCTAAAATGAAAGAAGCCGTCAAAGTAAGTCTATTCAAGCCTGAAATTTTAAGAGTTCACGGATTAAAAGAAATTGAAGGATTTGATTTCGTCAAATACTTTACAGAATACTCCATGTCTGATCAAAGTTGGATTGTAAAGATGAGAGAAGCAGCAACTAAGATTCCTGACGGTGTTGCACGTTCATCAACCGCAGTTGGTACTCCTGAAGACATGATTCCAACATTTGAGAGATTCATGGATGCTGGTGTAAATCACTTTGTTATTAGATTCTGGGGTAAGAACTACTTTGGCTCTATTGACAAATTTGCAAGCCATGTTATGCCTGTATTGCGTGAAAAAGCCAAACAGTAAGACATTCTAGAATATACAGAAAATCATTTAGCATACTTGTTACCAGAAATTATTATGGATGAAGACCTTCCTGAATCAGTAAAAAAATGCCTGGATATTTTAGAAGAAAATGTGGAAATTTTGGCAAATCTTGAATATGATTTAGATGATGAAAAGGAAGATGAATTGACTCCTGATATGGGGTTACACAATTTGTATGATATGACTGAAGACGTTGCAGAATCAGTAAAGATTAAGCGTGCAGAATCTAATTTTGCAAGACGTCAAGCTGAAGATTCTCTATGATTTATGAGGTCTTTTCTTTTTAGTAAATGATTTTACCCTTCGTTTGTTTTTTTGTTTTTCTAGTCTTTTCCTAGTCCGTTCAGTTGCATTTGTTGATCCTTGAATGATTTTTGTTCTACTTCCATCCCTTAACATTATTTCTTTACCTTTGAATCTGTATTCCACATCCCTGCATTTGATGTAATATTTTTTTAAACAAAAAAATATTCTGTTGTTTGTCCCATGCATTTCTTTGACTTCCTTTGACTTTTTCAAGTCGTTGAGGATATTTCGTAATAATCCTTTGTCGATATCGGTAATTCTATGCAATTCTCTAAACCAGATGAACTTTGAATCAGAACCCCATTCTTCTAGAAGATTCAGTGCCTTCTTTGTAGCTTCTTCTCTTTCTTCATCTATTTCGCTCATTTTCTTATTGTGATTTAATCCTAAATTTAGCAATTTACATTAATGAAGAATTTGAATGAAAAAATCTAGAATGTTTTTGGCTTTTGATGGTTTTATTACTTTCTTTTGTAAGCAAGGGTTTCATAACTGAATGCAATGAATTAGAATGTAAAATTTCAAAGATTAAGGCAATGGCAAAAGAATTGGATGGCGATTAATCCCATCTCTTTGATTTTGCTTTTCTTTCCTTAATTCTACTTCTTGTCACTCTGACTGATTGTTTTTGATTATTTTCCATTTTATTTGCAATTGAATCAATCTGTTTGATTATTCTTGCTTGTAGTTCAGGGGAGTTTGTTTTTAGTACTCTCTTTTTCAATTTTTTTAATTGATTTGAATATCCTTGATAATCTTCTTTTAATTCATTCAGGTACGGATCATTCATGATGGTTTTTAATTCGTCTTGTATTTTAGGAATTTCGACACTGGATTTATAATATTATTTATCTTATTTTTTTTGTGCAGTTAACTGGAATTCTTCAAATTAAATCATATGAAAAAGTAAAAGAGTTTTTGAACGATGAACATGTTGGGCGTGTTGCTAGCATTGATGTAAATGGCTTTCCTCAGATAATCCCAATGAATTTCGTGTTTCTCAATGATGTTGTTTACATGCATTCCCATGTAAAAGGTGAAAAATTAGATAATATGTCTAGAAATAACAAAGTGGGATTTGAGGCAGATCGAGAACTAGAGTTTTTGCCTTCCTATTTTGAAGATCCATACAATGCATCTTTAGCTGATACGTTATACATCAGCATTGTAATCAAGGGAGTGGCCTCTTTTGTATCTGATAGAGAAGAGAAAACACTTGCACTAAATGGCTTGATGGAAAAATATCAGCCTGAGGGGCAATATGACCCGATTCAATCTGATATGCGTGTTTTAGATGCTGTTAGCGTAATCAAAGTTACTCCTCAAACATTACATGGAAAATACAAAATTGGTCAACACATGAGGTCTGATGACAGAATGATTCTTGCTCAAAAAATCCTGAAAAAAAATTCCCCCTCTGCTCGTGAAACGTTGAAAATAATGGGGTTTCAAATAACTGATACTGGTTTGAAAATGATCGATGAACCTGTATGGTGATCCTGTTTTGATATCGCCATTGCTTTAAATTCAGTTTTCAAGGATTGTATCTGTTGGAGCAACTTTCTCAATTTGAATTGGTATCAGATTATACTCCTACAGGTGATCAACCTCAAGCAATTGACGCATTAGTCAAAGGCGTAAAGAAAAAAACTGTTCAAACATTACTTGGTGTGACTGGAAGTGGCAAAACGTTTTCTATTGCAAATGTCATTGCAAGGACTGGCAAGAATACTCTTGTAGTCTCTCACAACAAAACTCTTGCAGCTCAACTTTATTCTGAATTAAAACAATTCTTTCCAAAAAACAATGTTGGATATTTTGTATCATACTATGACTATTATCAACCCGAGAGTTATCTTCCTCAAACTGACACTTATATCGAAAAAGACACTCAGATAAATGAAAAAATTGAAAAATTGAGATTAGAGGCGACTGCAATGCTGCTCTCAGGAGAACCTACAATTATTGTCTCTACCGTGTCTTGCATATACTCACTTGGAAATCCACGTGACTGGGAAGATCTGGCTATCACACTTAACATTGGGGATGAAATTAAGAGAAGCGAGATTATACGAAGATTTGTAGATGCAAGATATGAAAGAAATGACACTGAGGTGGCCCCTGGAAATTTTAGAGTAAAAGGGGACACCATTGATGTTACCCCTGCTTATTCTCAAGATTTAGTTAGGATCTCAATGTTTGGAGATGAAATAGAAAAAATTGCTCTTTTAGATCATGTGTCGCTAAAAGAAAAAAAGAAAATAAACCAAATGAAAATTTTTCCAGCAAAACACTATTTGATTGCAAAAGACGTTCGAAAAAAAGCCGTCAAATCAATTAGAGACGAATTAAAATCAAGACTGCCTGAATTAAATGAATTGGAAAAACAAAGACTGGAGATGCGTACAAAATATGATTTGGAAATGATTGAGGAGTTGGGATATTGTTCTGGCATTGAAAATTATTCGAGGCATTTTGATGGGAGAAGACCTGGAGAAAAAGCATTCTGCTTGATGGATTTTTTCGGTGATGATTATCTTATGGTAATTGATGAATCTCATGTCACCTTGCCTCAACTTCATGGAATGTACAAAGGTGATCATTCTAGAAAAAATGAATTGGTTACATATGGATTTAGGCTTCCAAGCGCATTTGATAATCGACCTTTAAAATTTGAAGAATTTGAAAAATACATACAAAACACAATTTTTGTTTCAGCAACTCCCTCTGAATATGAAAAAAAAATATCTTCTCAAATTGCTGAACAACTTGTAAGGCCTACTGGCTTACTTGATCCTCAAGTCGAAATCAGGCCCACAAAAGACCAAATGGATGATTTGATAAAAGAAATCAACAAAAGATCTGTCAATTCTGAGCGTGTTTTAGTCACAACATTGACAAAAAGAATGGCTGAGGATCTCGCTGAATACCTTTCAAAAAAACAGGTCCGAGTAAGATATATGCATTCTGAAATTGAAGGATTACAGAGAACCGAGATTATTAGACAACTGCGTCTTGGCGAATTTGATGTTCTTGTGGGAATTAATCTTCTACGAGAAGGGCTTGATATTCCAGAAGTTTCACTAGTTGCTATATTGGATGCTGATAAGGAAGGGTTTTTGAGAAACTTTACCAGTCTGATTCAAACTTGTGGTAGGGCTGCAAGAAATGCAAATGGAACTGTCATAATGTATGCTGATAAAAAAACTGAATCTATGAAGAATGCCATGAATGAAACTATTCGTCGTAGAGAAAAACAAATGCAATATAACAAAGAACACAACATTACTCCTAAAACAATAATCAAATCGGTTCCAGAACAAGAAGTTGCTTTAGATGATTCAAAATTAAAATCTGTACATGACCTTGCAGCAGAAATAATCGACTTAGATGCACAAATGAAAAAATATTCTGAAGAATTGGATTTTGAACGTGCAATTGAATGCAGGGATAGAATAAAAAGAATGGAAAAGGAGATTGAATTCAAAAATGGTAGAAAATAAACTGAAAATCAGAGGAGCAAGACATCATAATCTAAAGAATTTGGATATTGACATCCCAAAAAATAAGCTAGTTGTAATCAGTGGGTTGTCAGGTTCAGGCAAATCTACGTTGGCATTTGATACTATCTATGCTGAAGGTCAGAGAAGATACGTCGAATCACTTTCAGCTTATGCGCGTCAGTTTTTAGAAATGATGGACAAACCTGATGTTGATTCCATTGAAGGCCTTTCTCCTGCAATTTCCATACAGCAAAAAACTACTAGTAAAAATCCACGATCTACTGTTGGAACTACAACTGAGATTTATGATTACATGAGATTGCTTTTTGCAAGAATCGGCATTCCTTATTGTACAAATTGTGGACGTAAAGTTTCAAGCCAATCCGTAGAACGAATTTGTGATTCTGTACTCAAAGATTTTTCAGGAAAAAAAATCCTGGTCTTAGCTCCTCTTATTCAGAGAAAAAAAGGAACCTATGAGAAGTTATTTGAACAAATCAAAAAGGATGGGTATTCTCGAATACGCCTAAACGGTGAAATTTTGAGCCTGGACGATGAAATTCCTCCTCTTGACCGCCAAAAATGGCATAATATCGAAATTGTAGTTGATAGAATTACAACTGAAAAATCAGAACGATCTAGACTCTTTGAAGCCATACAAACTGCAATCAAAGCATCAAAAGGTGATGTGATGATTGCAACCGAGAAATCTGAAAAGATTTTCTCTCAAAACAATGCCTGTCCATACTGTGGATTAACTGTCGGTGAATTGGAACCTCGCTCTTTTTCATTTAATTCTCCTTTTGGAATGTGTAAAACATGTAATGGATTGGGAGTGAAGATGGAGTTTGATGCAGATTTAGTTGTACCTGATAAGACTAAATCTATTTTGGATGGTGCAATAGTGCCTTGGAGTGGACGATTTTCTGCATTTAGACGCCAGGCCTTAAGAGCAGTTGGTAAAAAATTTGGGTTTGATTTGATGACTCCTTTTGATAAAATCGAACCAAAACATCTTCAAATTATTTTACATGGAACAGATGATCTGATTGATTTTACATATCGTTCAAAATCTGGAGATTCTTCTTGGCAATCCACAAATACGTTTGAGGGTGTTCTATCTAATTTACAACGTACTTTCATGGAGACTGACTCTGAATCTAAACGAGAATGGCTGAAACAATTCATGAGGGATACTCCTTGTAATGCTTGCAATGGTAAAAAATTAAAACCTGAATCCCTGGCGGTCAAAATTAATGAAAAAGGAATAATGGATGTATGTGATATGTCCATTGATCATTGTTATGATTTCTTTTCTTCATTAAAACTAACTGAAAATGAACAATACATTGCAAGAGATGTACTAAAAGAAATTAGAGAGCGTCTTGAGTTTTTAATGAATGTTGGATTAAATTATCTTACTCTGAATAGATTAAGTTCCACATTGTCGGGTGGTGAATCCCAACGAATTAGATTGGCAACTCAAATTGGCTCTAATTTGACTGGCGTATTATATGTACTAGATGAACCTACAATTGGATTGCATCAAAGAGATAATACAAGACTCATTAAAACGTTAAACAAGCTACGAAATCTAGGAAATACCGTCATAGTTGTAGAGCATGACGAAGAAGTAATCCGAAATTCAGATTGGATGATTGATTTAGGACCTGGTGCAGGTGTTCATGGAGGAAATGTTGTTTTTGAAGGAACTGTAAATCAAATTCTCAAAGATGACAAATCTGTAACTGGGGCATATCTCAAAAATAATTCTTTGATAAATTTAGAAAATAAAATCCGCAATCGTTCAGGATCATTGATTGTAAAGAATGCATCTGAAAATAATCTAAAAAACATAGATGTAGAAATCCCTCTCGGCCTTTTTGTTTCTGTAACTGGAGTTTCTGGATCCGGAAAATCTACATTGATTAATGATATATTGTTAAAATCCCTAGAAAACTATTTTTACAAATCAAATGTTAGGGCTGGCTCCCACAAAGAAATCATCGGGTTGGAAAACATTGATAAAGTAATTGCAATTGACCAGTCTCCTATTGGCAGAACTCCTCGCTCAAATCCTGCAACATACATTGGGGCATTCACTCCTATTCGAGAACTTTATGCAAACACTGCATTATCTAAAGAACGAGGATATGCCCCTGGACAATTTTCATTTAATGTAGCTGATGGTAGATGTTTTGCATGTGATGGAGATGGAGTAAAACAAATTGAAATGCAGTTTTTATCGGATGTTTATGTAAAATGTGATGAATGTAAGGGAAAAAGATACAACACTGAAACTTTATCAGTATTATACAAGGGAAAAAATATTTCTGACATCTTGGACATGACCGTATTTGAAGCATTAAATTTCTTTGAGAATGTTCCTGCAATAAAACGAAAATTACAAACAGTATATGATGTTGGATTGGGATATATCAAACTCGGACAATCCTCTACCACTCTGTCAGGAGGTGAGGCTCAAAGAGTCAAACTTGCGTCTGAATTATCAAAAAGAGGTACTGGAAAAACTCTCTATATCCTTGATGAGCCTACAACAGGTTTGCATTTTGCAGATGTTCAAAAATTATTAGATGTGCTTAACCGTCTTGTGAATCTTGGAAATACTGTTGTTGTAATTGAGCATAATATGGATGTGATCAAAAATTCTGACTGGCTAATTGATCTTGGACCGGAAGGCGGTGATGAAGGTGGACAAGTTGTAGCCACTGGCATTCCAAAAGAGATTTCAAAAGCACCTGGAAGTTACACTGGAAAGTATTTGAAGAAAATATTAAAAAAATGACTTTTGAGATTTCTAAACTTATCATTCCTACTGATCCTGGAATTTATCTGATGAAAGATACTGATGGAACAATTATCTATATTGGCAAAGCAAAAAATTTAAAAAATAGAGTAAAATCATATTTTAACAAAAATCAAAATTACAAAACACAAAAACTGGTTGAAAACATTTCTGATATTGAATTTGTTTTAACTGATAATGAGAGTGAGGCATTTCTTTTAGAATCAAACATGATCAAAAAATACAGGCCTAGATTTAATATTGAATTAAAAGATCAACAGAGATACACATATCTTAGAATTTCTGATGAAAAATACCCTAGACTGCTGGTTTCAAGAAGAACAAGGGATGGAAAATTTCTTGGAAAAGGAAAGACTTTTGGACCTTTTACTCAAGGTAGTTCGAAACTACTCACGATTGGTGCATTGAGAAAGGCGTTTCAAATCAGAATTTGCAAAACTCTTCCAAAAAAAGTCTGTTTGGAATACCACTTGGGAAATTGTGAAGGACCATGTGAATTCAAGGATGCACAGGAAAGATACTCTAAACATGTTCAAGCATTACAAGATGTCCTGAAAGGAAAAAACCAAACACAAATTTTTATAAAAAAATTAGAAGAAGAAATGCAACAAGCTGCAGAATTGCAGCAATTTGAGCGTGCAAAAGACATCCGTGATACTTTGATTAGGCTTGGAAGCCTTCAAACCAAACAAAAAATGGAATATGTTGAAAATTCTGATGAAGAATATTTCGGTGTCATCATTCAGGATCAATCTGCAACTGTAATGAATTTTAGGATGATCAATGGGGTAATACGAGATAGTGACAAGTTTTTTTATGACTTGGTAGGTGATAATTCCTTTTCCAACTTTTTGTACCAATATTATTCGACACACAAAATACCCAAATTCGTTATGGTTAGTGAACTTCCGGAAAACCAAAAACTATTGGAGTCTTTACTTTCAGAACAATCTGGATTTGACGTAAAAATCTTAACTCCTAGCAGAGGAAAGAAAAAAGAAATCATTAATCTGCTACTAAAAAATATCAAATTGATTCATTCCAAAGGCGGCAATCCTGGTCTAGTTGAATTAAAAGAAATTCTTGGACTGCATGTAATTCCAAACATCATTGAATGTTTTGATGTTTCTAATCATGGTGAAGATTTTGCTGTGGGTTCTATGTCCAGATTTATTGGAGGAATCCCAAACAAGGATGGGTATAGAAAATTTAAAATCAAAACAGTTTCTGGAAGAGATGATTTTGCAATGATTGGTGAGATCATCAAAAGACGATATTATGCATTATTGGAAGAAAACTCTCAACTTCCTGATCTAATTGTAATTGATGGCGGTAAAGGACAGCTTGGTTCTGCTGTAAAGTCTTTAGAATCTCTTGGTTTGAACTTGCCTTGTATATCTTTAGCAAAAGAAAATGAAGAAGTCTATCTTCCTAAACATAAAAATCCAATTGTAATTCCAAAATACAAAGCATCCCTAAAAATTTTACAGCATGCAAGAGATGAGACTCATAGATTTGGTGTTGCATATAACAGAACAATAAGGAAAAATCAAATAAAATAAGAAAAAAGGAAAGTTTTGGTTAGTTCACTGTGACACTACCGACCATCCATGGGTGTACCATGCAAAAGTAATCGTAGCTGCCTGCGTCATTGAATGTAAATGCATAAGATGCATCTGCCATGACTAGACTGCTATCAAATACGCCAGATGGGCCATCTGATGGACTACCGCCAGTTACTGTATGTGCTGCTGTGTCGATGTTTATCCATTCTACTGTATCTCCAACATTGATTTCAATATCTGCTGGTAAGTAGCATGCATTACTTGCTTCACATCCTGGAACTGAAGTGCCTACTGGAATGTCAACTGTGTGAGTTGTTGGTCCTGCTGATTCTTTGACCATTGGTTTTTCTTCTTTGACCTCGACTTTTACAGTGTCTTTCATTTTCACCTCTTCTGCTGCCTTTGGAGCTTCTGCTTTTACTTTTGCTGCCAAGTCACCAAATGGATCTGTTTGGGTCTTGGTTTCTGAAGGTTGTGCAGTAACTTTTGGGGCTGTAGTTTTTGCAACTGGTGAATTATCCACAGAGTCTCCTACGACTGCAATTCCTACACCTACTAGTGCAATTGCAATTGAGAAAACTATTGCTGCTTTGTCTATGCCTGCCATATTGATCCATGACTTAGCATATGCTAAATAAATCTAATCGTCTCAATTATGCTAAATTTTAAAATCTGGCCAATTTGAGAATTCATGGTTTTGAAATTAGCTTCTGATATCTTTCTTTTGTTCTCTTTTTGAAATATTTACAATATTATAATATGTAAATTCCATAAGATCTCTCTAATTGAAGTCAAAAAGTTTTCAATGAATGTAAACATGTGTTTTTTATGAATATGATACAGATGATTTACAAACTGCAAATAACCTCTTACCAAGTATAACTAATCATTTTTGGTCTGTCTCTTTTGCTTCTGATATTTTTAGATGTTTATTGGATTAATTCGTATTCAACCTTTAATTTTCTTTGTGTGATTAATTGATTGATGAATTTTTTTCTTTTTTGGATAATCTGATCATTGATCATCATTTTTGTTGTTAACTGTTCAAACATTATTTTTTCATCGATCTTTACTTTTAGTGAATCTCCATTTTTTATAATAAAAACTCCGATTCCCCAAAACAAACCCACATGTAATGCCACATACTTTGATTGCAAGTCCGTTATCTTGCCTTTGTAAATTTCTATATGTTCCCTGCTTTGCTCAACAGTTGAATATCCTGTTTGAATAATCCATGAAATCTTTCTAGCATTTCCATCTGAATAAAAAACATGGTTCAATTGTCAACCAAAAAGGGGTCTTTTGTTAATATATTTTGAATCCTCCACTTATGATCAAAGATTGAAAGGTGTACTTATGCTTGAGTCTCATGCTTTCTTCTCGAAGATGGTAGATGAATTAGTTGAATTCTCAGAATATGATCCAGAATTAGCTGATGGAATTAAATGGCTGGATGATCAGGCTCAGAAAAAAGGCATCACGTTTTATGATATGGTTTTTGAAGTTCTGTACAAACATGATGTAAACACTAAAGCCAAAGATTGGCTAAGTACAAGAAATTAAATTATTTTCTCAAGTCTAGTGTTTGATATTCACAACCTTCAGGTCCGCAATACTTTCCAACATATGTGGCCTTTGGTCTGTACAATGCTGGTTTGGGTGCTGCCTCTGCAAATTTTTCTTCTATGATGTGTGCTGCCCATCCTACGACACGTGAAATTGCAAAAATCGGCGTATTGAGATCCATTGGAATTTTTAGCATATAATACAATGATGCACTGTATAGGTCTACGTTTGGATAGATGTCTTTGTTTTTTTGTTTTTTCATTTCAGCAATCGTTGTAGTTTCAATTTTCTCTGTAATGTCAAACCAAGGATCTTTAGTTTTTTCTGCTAATTTTCTTGATAATTCTTTTAGTACTTGAGCTCTTGGGTCGTATGTTTTGTAAACTGCATGACCCATTCCCATTATTCTGTGGCCTGCGTTCATTTCTTTTTTAATCCATTCTTCCACTTTTTGAATATCTCCTATTTCCAATAACATCTTCATTACTTCTGTGTTGGCTCCTCCATGCAGTTCTCCACTCAGTGCTCCTATTGCAGCACTACATGCTGAATACATGTGAGCCCTAGTTGATGCAACTTGTCTTGCAGTAAATGTAGATGCATTAAATGTATGATCTGCATGTAAAATCAAACACACGTCAAAGATCCTTTCTACTTCTGGATCTGGTCTTTCTCCTGACATCATATATAGGAAATTTGCTGCATGACTCAGAGTTGGATCTGGATCTACTATATCTAATCCGTTTCTTATTCTGTTCCAACTTGCAATGATTGTAGGGACTTTTGCGATCAGGTTTATTGCCTTATCATAACTTGCTTCCTTGTTTGCAAATTCTTCATCATAATATCCTGCAAGTGCTGCTACAAATGCCTGAAGCATATCCATGGGGTCTGCATCTTTTCTCCAATTGCCCATGTTTTTTTGCATTTGTTTTGGAATTAATCTGGCATCAATCAATTTGGCATTGAATTCGTCTAATTGGTTTCTATTTGGAAGTTTGTCATAAATGAGCAAATATGCTGTTTCTTCAAATGTTGAATATTTGGTTAATTCTAAAATATTATATCCTCGATAAATGAGCTTGCCTTGTTCTCCGTCAATATTGGAAATTTTGGTATCTGCTACTTCGATTCCACGAAGTCCAATATTTTTTGTTTCCATAATGAGCCTAGAAAATTCTTCTATATATTTTCGTTCAAGATCGTGTCTATGAAATTTAGCATTTAGTCTAATATGCCAACTTTTGACCATAAATGACAATTTTTAATCAAAAATTACTTGACTCCTAAAGAGCGTAAAGATTTACAAAAATTGGATGACCTGGTGTTAAATGCAACATCTGATGAACTAAAAAAAATTCAAGAAATTGATCATCAAACTCAACTTGAGGGTGTATCATTTTTTGATGTGTATCTTGATTCTAGATCTTTGATCCACAAAAATATCAAAAAACAGTCTCGTAAATTTTGATCACATTCTTCATTTAAATGAGGGTCTGTGAATTTTCTATCTGTATTGGCAGTATCTAAAACTAAAAAATCTACAACAAAAACTGTTAAGAAAAAAGTATCTAAAAAAACGACAAAAAAAACAGCCGCAAAAAAACCTGTAAAGAAAACCACAAAAAAAATATCAAAAAAATCTGTATCTAAAAAAACTATCAAACCACAAAGAACCAAGGTTATTTGTATTTCTCACAAAGAAGACTGTGACGGTATAAGTTCTGCTGCGATTATTCGACAAGCCTTTGGTGGTGATGCAATACTAGTTGACTATCCTGGACAAATGGAAGCACTAAATCAAGTAGTTTTAGATGAAAAATTAAAATCCTTGTTTATCTGTGATTTGGGTCTTAGCAAGAAAACCCAAGATGAGTTCATTGACATTTTAACAACTCTGAGAAAAAACAAAGTCTCTGTGACTTACATTGATCATCACGATATTGACCCTGACGTCGTAAAGGCATTAAACAAAATAAAAGTAAACGTGATTCATGATATCAATGAATGTACTGCTGTTTTAGCTTACACTGCATTCAAATCAAAATTAAATGATCATGCATCATTTGTTGCCGCATGTGCTGCAATTACTGATTACATGGAAACTAGACCTATTGGTTCAAAATTACTTCAGATTTATGATAGGCAATTTGCATTGATCAGTGCGACTGTGATGACATATAATATTGTAGGACATCAAAAAGAACCTGATTATTTGCAATATTTGGTTGAAGAATTAGCTGATTCAAAATTCCCCCATGATATTCCAAATACATATGAATTTGCACAAATACAAGTTGAAAAATTATCTCAGATGATTGCTAAAGTTAAGATGGGATTAAAAACGATGTCTAATCTTGGACATATGGAAATTTTAGATGCTGGTGCTAGCGGTGCTGTTAATTTTGTAATGGGATTGTCTGGGAAAAATGTAGGTGTTGCTTACAAAGAACGAGTTGATCATGGCATATATGCTGTATCAGTCAGAGGTTCAAAAGATTGTAAGGTTCACTTGGGTAAAATTGTAAATCTTTTGGCAACTAGCCTTGGTGGCTCCGGAGGAGGGCATGATAAAGCATGTGGTGCAGTTATTCCTAAACCAAAAATAAAAAAATTCATTACAGAATTAAATAAAAAAATAAAATAATCACGTAAAAATCTAGAAATTTTTCTGGCCAAATGAGAAATTGATATTCTTTCATGTCATACTGATATTGTTGATAGCGCTGTAGCTAGAATTGCCTATCCCATTCACATCTTGTCCCTTTGGGCTGCTGTGGTTGTATGCCTTATCCTTGCTACCTGATGTTGTTGGAACTGGAATTTTTGCAGCATTGATTGAACATGGTCTTGTCTTACGTTGGCTTGATAGCCATCTTTGGATTTGTTGATTTGACTGCTTTCAAACTAAAAGAACAAAAATCACAATCGATCAATCTTAATTGAAAATGCTACTAATTCTCCTTTATTCTTGGTAAGAAATCTTGCCACTTTAGAGAAAAATCCATATTTTTTATCTCTGCGTTTTACTGCCTCTTTGGTTTCATACTCTCCTACAATTTCCACAGTTCCTGAAACCCACTTCCCTGAAATTTTTCCTTTAATATTGCACGTTGCAATTTTTACATTGTGGTTGTTTTTTAGACGCTTTATTTTTCCTGTTTGATCTCGAGTAACAACATAAACTAAATTATCTTTGATTGTAAACCAAACTGGCGTTTTAACCGCAGTTCCGTCTTTTTTGTAAGTCTCAACTGAAATATATTTTTCTGATTTAATATCGTCTAAATTTTTCATGATAAAATAATGATCTGGAATTAATATCTAGGTGATATTGATAGTTTTGATTTTGATGATACAATAATTATTGAAATAATTGATATTGCTAAAACTAATGAAGCAACAACTCCGAATTCTGGAACTACTACTCCGTCTTTGATTTCAACTTTGATTGATTCTTTATGTTCTGATGCTACGCCTTGGTTTGCGGTAATGGTGTACATTCCATCTTCTTTCCACATTGGGCCTCCTACTCTTATTTCCACATCAAAGTTTCCGTTTATTCCTGGTGTTACTTGATCAATTGTTATCAAGTTTCCAACAGGTGATTTTACAGTTAATATAATGTCTGTGCTTTTGTAACTTGTTTTTCCAATGATTTTGATTATGTCTGAGCCGTTTTCAGCTTCTGCTTGCATAGATATGCCACTAATGATTTTTGGCTCTTTTTCTAAAATTGATTTTGATTCTGTTTGCTTGGCATCTGGATTCCTTGTAATCTCTTGAGAAATAACTGTGAATTGAGTTTGAGCAACTCTTTTTGTGTCCTCATGACTTGCTGTAACTATGTGTTTTCCTGTTGCAAAGCTTGGTATTGGTGGATTTAGTAATTTTCTAAATTCCCCATCGTCATTGATTGCTACTATTGGTGCAAAGACTATGGCTCCATCAGGACCCATGATTCTGAGTTTGACTGGTTTGAATTGAGATACGTCAGTAATCTTTCCTGTAATCCAAATTGACTCTAAAGATTTGATTTCCTCTTTTGAAGTTTCTAATTCTATGGTTGATTCTGCAAAAGCTAAAGTAGAAAACATTGATACTGCAAAAAGCAAAAACAGCGATGTCTTTAGCATGTGTCTTTTCTGAATTCATTGTATATATGAATTATTTCAATAAGTATGGTGATGTTATTATCTTTGAACATGGATCTTTTTCCACTCTTTTCTTAATCTCGATGAAATTCCGATCCATTACTCTGAAAATTCTACTATGGCATCAATTTCAGTCATTGAATTTAATGGCAAACATGCAACCCCTACTGCAATCCGTGAATGCTTTCCTTTATCTCCAAATACTTCAAAGAACAAGTCTGATGCTGGATTGATTACTTTGGGATGTTGGTAAAACTCTGCATCTGAATTTACAAACCCTGACAGCCTCACGATTCTTGTTACTTTGTCCAAACTGCCAAGTTCTCTTTTGATTTGTGCTAAGAGATTGATTGCACACATTCTTGCTGATTTTTGAGCAGTTTCTAAATTGCCATCTGTGACTTTTCCTGTAAATAGTACTTTGCCATCTTCCATTGGGATTTGACCTGAGATAAATAGCAAGTTTCCAGTTTTTATCACAGGAACATATGATCCTGCAGGCGTTGGGGGGTTTGGGAGTTTGACTCCTAATGATTCGAGTTTTTCTTCTATCATGACAATGATGCTGAATTTTTGTCTGATTTTAGTTTTTATAATTTTTAATCGGTTTTTTGTATTATTTGACTATGTGATTACTGTATATGTGAAATAATTTGCCAGTTTATGTTGCTAGAGGAATTTTATGATGAGGATCTAGATGTCTCTAGTGACATTGGGCATTTTTTTAAATTTTGAGATGGCCTGCTTTTGGAATTTTACTGCTGAAATCTTTTTGCAGCAATATTCTCTCATTTGTTTTTCTGCCTTCAAGTAATCTCTGATTTGTTTCATCCATGAATTCATTGATTTGTTTGAAACAGTTTTTTAATTCTTTTTTTAATTCATCATCATCTGTATTCTCTATTGTCCATAGAATTGATGATGCCAATTCAAACATGTTGGTCATATTTGTCAGTAATGATTCATAATTTGTTTTTGTATTTTTGTTGAATTTACGAGCAGTAAGATCTTTGGATATGTCTGAAAATATTTTTTTGTTTTCGAAATTTTTCAATGAAGTCGTAATTCCAGATTCATATGTGAAAATTAGATTGTTGATAAAACCCACATGTTCTTCAAGTGAATAGTGATAATGTTTAACATAATATGCATCATTTTTGTAACCATGTTTTTTGATGTGTCCTAACTCTTCCATTTTTTTTAATATTTCTTTTAATTTACTCCTATTGAATCGTTTTTTGTTATTCAAACAGTTTGCCCAAATATCTCCAAAATAGTTTTTTTCATCATTGATGCATTCTAAAATATAATTTATTGAAATCATCTGCATGGATCGTCTTTAATTTGGAATTATTTATTGGTGGTGAACGGTAAATTTTTGAGCGTAGTTTGTCCTTTGTTTTATCTAAATCGGAATCTATTTTCTAAAACTATCATATTTTGAGCATTTAGTACATGTTTCTTATCTACCAATGTAATGAGTACCAAAAATCTAGTTAGAATATGTTATTTCATGATGAGGAACTAGACGAAGAAGAACTGACCCGATGTTTTGAAAAATTGGATCCTAGAACTCTTGAATTAATTCAAAAGGAATACAGAAATGACTGATAGTGAAAAATTAGCAAAAAAAGTCTCTTCACATATTGAGAAAAACCTTAGAGGTGATACTCCTTTTCAAGGTACTTCGGGCTTTGTTTCATATATTGCATATGAATAATCCAAGAAAGGATCTGATTGTTCTTCTGAATAGATATTGGTTTTTGAGAATTAATTTTTACTTATTTTGATAAGTACTTTTTCGCCTTTGTTTGAATTGTTTTGATATACTGTTCTTGTCTTGTATCCTTGTTTTTGAAGACATCCGTCCAAAATTGATACCCATGGCAATGAATGTCCGCTATTCAATCTTGATTCTAGGGATATGTTTTTGGTATTTGCCTCAAAATTAACATGACCTGAACATGTAATTTGCATTACTGCATCTATGATCTCAATTATATCATCCAGCGTTTTTGATTTTAAAGAAATTCCATTCTTCTCTAATAGTTTTAACATGTCTAGATCTGTTTTTTTAGATATCATTGAAGAGTTTAGAATGTGCATTAATCCTGATTCATTAACTGTTTTGATGATTTTGTAAATCTCTTGTGCTTCTGTTTTTGTCATGTCTGCAAGAGCTTTGGTTTTAATTGCATTTTTCCAAATATCTGAAAATATCTTTTCTTGATTTATTCCTAAAATTTCTGTAGATGAAAAAATAGCTCCTTTTCCATTATCGTTGTCAATCATCAGTAACTCTGTTTCATCAAAAATGAAACAGTTTTGTGTGATGTCTGATGCTCTAATTTCCACTCCGTCTGGAATGGTTCTATATGATTCAGAACAAATTTGTGATGGTGAAACAAGAATTTTGACATCCAAATTTCTCCTTAACACTGATAGCAACTGCTCTTTGCATTCCGCTAGTAATCCAAAACCCCATTGATCTGTCATAATTTTGATCGATGATTTCGAACCTTCAATCATCGTTTTGAGCTGAGACAAAACATTGTTGGCACTCATATGAAAATATCTTCTTTCCTCTGACCCTCTTGACTTTCTGCTTTCCTCACTTGCTTTTTTCAAATCTGAAATTAGTGAATTCATTGCATTTACTTTGTTAATCTGTTCATGAATTATCCCGTCAAAAGCATCCTCTGGGGCAATTGCAGTGCACATAATTGGTTTGCTTTTTGAAATGATGACTAGTTTTTTGTTTTCTAGTTTTAGCAATGTTGGGTATGTTTTTGTTCTGGGAATTTCTGAATAATATGCTAATTCACTGGCAGAAATGGTTCCTTTTGCTATCAGGGTTACATATGCTTGTGCTTCATACTTGCTTAATCCAAATTCTTCCAAACTAACTGTTAAAACGTGTTCATTTACCATGATTCTGTTTGATTTGTTATTAGGTAAAATTGAGAGCTAAATTCCTTTACACAAATACTCAAAAAAAATCAAAATTGTATCTGCAGACGGATGTAACTGTGGTTACTAAATAATTTGATACACTGTCCTAAAATATAAAATCTAGAAGTGTTATTTGCTATGTTGGTAAAATGCAGTATTAACCCCTTAGGTATTGAAAACATCTCTCATTCTGTAACTCTAGTTCCGAGATTGGAATATTCTATGAGTCTATTGGATGAAATCATTGATGTTCTTAATTTCCGACAGTCTGAATTAAAAGAACAAAATAATAATTTAGCTCATGATTTTGACGAGTCAGATAGGACTCACGTTAATGCATTAAATCTTGAACATCTTGTGATGTATTCTCTTGAAATCTTACTCCAAGTAAGAAAGAGTATGAAAAAAATCTCTAACGTTGGAAGCATTCCTAAAGTTTTACCCTCATCAATCCCTATGATCAGGACCGTCAGTGCTCAATTGTTTGGCATTATTCCAAATTGTAGTAGAAAATTATCTGAAATTTCAGTTCATTTAGGGAGTATTGTGCTTGATTCAGCAGCTCTTACTATGGCAAAGTTTGATTTTAGCCAATCAAACACTGAATCGACTTCCTTACTTAATGAAGTAAAATTGATGGTCGGCTCTAAATTAAGTAAGCAGTATCCTAATCTTGATTTTTTCAAATTATTCAATACCTAATATGTTAACCACAAAACGAGATTTTTCAAAAGACATAGAACGTATAAGATCCATTTCCTCTAAAATCGACAAAAAATTATCTGAGGCAAAATCTTCTGATGATTTAAAAATTGATAAACTCTCTTTAGATGAATTACAGGATTTAGATAAAATCGTAAGAATTGCTGATTTTATGGTGTGTAAACATGAAGATAAAAAAGAAATGCGTTCAATTTTAAAGTATTTTACCTCTATAATCACTGAGACTGCAAATTCCCTAAATGATTTGGATGATGAGGTATCTGAACTCATTCTCTCTGCTGAAGATTCTATAAACAAGGTCAAAGACATGCATTCTCATATCTCAGAAAAATCTGATTTTAAAAAAAAATATGATCATGGACCTGATTAT
The DNA here is from genome assembly GCF_029882185.1 of Candidatus Nitrosopumilus sp. Taxonomy (GTDB): domain Archaea; phylum Thermoproteota; class Nitrososphaeria; order Nitrososphaerales; family Nitrosopumilaceae; genus Nitrosopumilus. Next base: position 45,871 of record NZ_JAOULD010000010.1, read on the forward strand.
AATGAATATGAAACAAGTGCAATTAATTTAACCAATTTTGTTACAGAGATTCACACCGTAGGATACCAACAAAATTCTCAAAGAGATACTGCGTAGGTAATTAGAATGAGTTTAGCCCCCCAAGAATTAGAAAACACAGCAAGCAAATATGCTTCTGAAGCCATAAAATTTGATTCACAAGGTGCACGTGGAATGGCAATCACGCATTATCAGCACGCAATTGATGCTCTCGTAAAATTATTGCAACTATATCCTACCAGTAAATTAAATCAAATCTACAAAGAACGATGCAACTCTTATCATGGTAGAATTACCGCATTACAGCAGGCTCATGGTGTTGAACCCGCAGTAGATCCAAAAGCTTCTGAGGAGGATCAAAAGAAATCTGTTCAGAGACAAGAAAACGAAAATGATTTTGAAGAATTAATCATGAAAGAAAAACCTGACGTTACTTGGGATCAGGTAATTGGTCTAGATGATGCAAAAAGCGCATTACGTGAATCAATTGTATATCCAACTAAACGACCTGATCTTTTTCCACTTGGATGGCCAAAAGGAATGTTG
>NZ_JAOULD010000089.1 GCF_029882185.1 Candidatus Nitrosopumilus sp.
AAGAAGCACTTGAAATGTTATATGCTGACAGAAAAAATGAATTCCGTGAATTGTCTCATGTACTATTGAATGAAAAGGCTCTAAAATCCATGTCCAATTGGAAAGAATTTGTTTTGAATTTTTCCTTAGATGTGGAAGGTGCTTTTAAATCATGGTCTGGCCAAAACCCTCTTTCAGTTAGTTCGCCTCAAAAAGCACTAACTCTGTTAAGACAATTGGGACATGGTAAAACATCTATGAATCAACTCACTCATCTCTTAAACATTTCATATAATCTATCGCTTGAATTCAAAGAGATATATCGACGCTTAAAATAACTCTCTCTTTTTTTTAACTACAATTTTGGTTAAATCTGATTTGCAATATTTATTTGATTTCTGAACTTCTCAAAAATAGATTCATTTTGTGAGCATCTTAAACAAATCATTATGTTTCTTGCAGTTCTGTTTATATTCTGATATTGACTTTTGATTGACAACAAAATAAGACAATGGAGAATAAATTATTATTTAGATAATTTGACAAATAGTATCAAAGAATAAAAACTGTTTAAAAAAATATAGTGGATTTTTGAATTACCTATATCATGCATGAAAAAAAATTGGATATCTCAGAATACGAGCAAAAATGTCGGGAAATTTTAGATGATCATGAAATCAGATATGCTGGTTTGTTAGATGAGTTTGGAACTTTATTGGCAGGAGGCTATAAACCTGGAATGACAATAAGACTTACTGATGAAAAACTACAATCTGTTTGCAAGGAACTTGCATCTAGAGTTGCAAAGAGAAAAAAATTTGATGAAGAATTAGGACATGTAAAATATTCTGCGTCACGTAGAGAACATGTTGTAATAATGAGTTTTCCAATTTATGATAAAGTAATAATGTTAATTGCGGAATCTAATATTAATATCGATAGATTAGCTTTTCGGGTTATTTCTAAACTAGGACGGCAGTGGGGTGAATTTGTTGGAGAGTAATATGTCCCTTTATTGAGACATTATCTTATGTAACATGACATTGTGAACATCCATTCGTTGTTTGTTTTATGGTGGATAATAGTGTCAAACAATGTATATATTCTGAGACATGTCAGATATATCCGTATTAATTCTTGATTGTCATCAATTATGGGTAAAACACTTGAAATATCTGAAGAACATATGCTGATTTGATTTTTGTCGATTTGATAATCACATAATTTAATTATTTTTGATATAATCAACAATATCTTAAAAAAATCCTGATGCAAAAATTGTTGTTGCATTTATTCATACTCGTCTTCCATTAAGAAATTATTTCATTTGCATCTCTTTACTTTCTAAATCATATGTTTTGAAATATACTCTGGAAAATTGTGGATGTTCAAAAATTATTAATCTAAAATTAAACAAATTTGCTGTAATCAGTGTATGGCACACCCTGGATAAAGCCAGATTTGTAAATCTCCATATGAGAAATATCAAGAAGATTAAAATATTTTCAATATTTTTTGAAAAATTTTTATAGTCTGCTTGTTTTTGGCATGAATCTATAGACATACTTAAGTTTGATAATCTGTTAATCTATTCAAGAACAAAGTCCACCACTACCCCCTGAGTTTGACACTCTAAAGGAAACTAAACGGGATTTTGCATGGGCTATGTTCTATTCTGTCTAGGTTTATTGTGAAAAATTATGATGAACTATGGGTGTATGAATCTCCGTCATTTCTTTTCTCCCAATAATCAGTGGCACATGGATTGTTTTTTGTAGGCGTTTTTAGGATTACGATCATTACAATAACAACTGACGATAAAACAATAACTCCAGTGTAAGGATAAATCAGATCCAGTAACTTGTTTTCTTGGTCAAATAGTTTAATCTCCTTTCCTGAAGCTGTACTGATTGTTCCTAGCAGCAGGGTAGCAATACTAAAAATTATAATATTCTTTTGTTTCACCATACAAATTACACATAATTGCTATAAAATAATTCTCGACAATTAATTTTAAAAAAAGTTGAACATCATGTCCAGCTGTCAAGTCTCCTCAATGCATCTTGCTTTTACTCCACTTGAGTTTTATCTACAGATAAACTTCCAGATTGTGAGGGGTATTTAGAACTGTTTGGTAGATTAGACAGCGGAGGACATGGGATCTAAGATGGAGAATTTTGGAATAGGGAAAAGGTTATTGCGAAAAAATAGTCTGGTTACTCAAAAGTGACTCTAGTCAGGCCATGAATAACTGATCAGGTTACTTTTGGCAAGTAAACGATGAACAAATACACACCTGATTTGTTTATGTGAATTTTAGATAAAATGAAGGGGAATTCATCAAATATGTCGCTAGAAGAACAGATCATATTATCAAGTGTATCTGGCATGTAGCATATCTTGTGAAACTTGAGGGATTTTTCTAATGTCATAATCCATAAAATGAGTTTAGAGTCTATTAATTATCAAATCCAATAGTTCTCATACCAAAACAAGGCTTGTTTCCCTTACTCCAACATTTACAAGAACAAGAAACAGCCTTTCCTGTTTCCAAGTCTTTTACAACTTTATGAAAAATGCTCTCTCTAATTTCTGATTCAATTGATATTATTTCATATCTATCAGGTTCATGATCATAATCAACCATGGTTGTAATCAGATAATTTTGAACTTAAGCTTTTACCTGCTCTGAGTTTAGAATATCTATTTATAATTACAAATCGGTACTCAATGTTTTCAATGCAAAATTCCCACACTTTGGGCACCGATGTTTTTTTAATAATTCTGCATGGGTTTGCATAGACTTTTTAAAATACGTGATATGTTCTCCACAATCTTCACACACACCAGGAATGTCTCCTTTGGGAATCATGTTTTTCTAAATTCTGTGCTAACTTAAGCTTTTG
>NZ_JAOULD010000037.1 GCF_029882185.1 Candidatus Nitrosopumilus sp.
TCCTGTGACCAATCCAAGAGTTTGAACTATTTGTTTTCCTTCTATGTTTGGGGTTGTAGACAGTATTATGCTCATAATATACAATGTGAAAAATCCAACATATGCATTTGGGTTCATATGTAATAATTAGTAACCAGAGCATTAAAACAAAACACAGTTTTTTCATATCTGGTTTCCACCGATGAAAGTTACAGATAAAACAATTTGAATGACTAGTAAATGCATGATAATACTTTATTTCACACATGGAAATTTGTAGGATAAAAGATGAATTTGGTTTTAAAAAATTAAATAAAAAATTATGGTGAGATGCCAGACCCGCTAACGTTTCTGTCCCATGTATCCACCATTGGGTTTTGTCTTTGTTCAAGTTCTTCCCAGTATCCGTTTAATTTTCCCGAAGGAACATTGAATGTGGCAGATACTGTCTCACCAGCCTGTGCACTGCATTCAGGTACAACCACAATCATTCCATGTTGTGATTCTCCAACACAGCCGTATTCCATGTTTGCAACGACAGTCACGTCTTCAGTAACCTCTGTAGGAATATAGTTCCACGGAGTTACTGTGAAAACCACGGCAACAGCAATCCCTGCAATCATTGCAGACAATAGTACGCGTCGCGATAGTCTTCCTTCTGTTTGTTTTTGTTTGTACATTTCTCCTCGCTATGTATTAGTCGATCTTGGATTTAATCAGGAAGACTACAGTGTGGTCAATTGCAATTTTAGACATAATTGTAAGATAATCTGGAATGGCAAATCATACTCTAGTCGAATCTATGATTTTTACCACGTGATTTTATTCGCAAGATTGTCTTACAGCAAGGACACCTGATCTCAGAAGTGTCCAAAAACAAGCCACAATAACTGCAGCGCTTCTGACCATACTCATATCGCTTTGCATTGCTCATCGGAGCGCCTTTGGAGTAAATGCATATTCCTCTGCATGTTCTGCCCATATGGTAAACATCTGCAAAATCCGATATATTGTGTCAGACCACAATGTGGTCAAGTGCAGCTAGACTGATAAAACAGTAAAAATTCAAAACTATCAATACAATGAGCAGCAAAAAGACATCAAGCATCTCCTTTAGAATAAATGAAGAATATGAAAAAGTGCTGCGAAAGATAGCTGAAGAAAACAAGACAAGTCTTAACACACTTGCCAATCAGATTTTTGGCAACTATGTGGAGTTTGAACTATACGCCAAAAAATTCGGCACATTGCAAATGAGCACAGACACGTTTCGCAGAATGCTAGATGTCATGGATGAGAACAACATAATAGACATTGCAACAAGATGCGGAAGCCAGGAGATAAAGGAATTCATCTTGTTCAAATGGAAAGAGATCAGCTCAAGAACCGTAACTGATTTTATCAAAATCTATTTTGATCTTTGTGGCTATGGAAGATGCAATCTGGATGAAACAGAAGGAAAAGTAACGTTTAGCGTACATCATGACCTTCAGAAGAAGGGCTCGTTGTTTTTGAAGCATCTTTTTGAATCCTTGATCAGAACCACATTGGACAAGGATTGCAAAACAAACGTCACCAATGACACGATAACAATAAGTTTTCAACCCTAAGTGCACAGGGGCATGCAACCACCAGTACGGCAACTGTTGGAATGAGTGCACCCATAATCAAACCAGAAGAACCAAAAAAGAACCATTGCTGCAATATGATGAAACACCAAAGGTGAGCAAGCAATGAAAGCACTCACACTTGGCTTATTTTTGAATAAGATGACATAATCCTCTCTCTTTTCTTTGAGGTCTTTCAAGAACATAATACCGTCAATTGATTTTAGTTTGTGATATTCTGCAAACTTTCTTAGATGATATGTACTGCTCTCGGGTTTTCTCACTCTGAACGTGTTGCTCAAAGATCAAAATACTTCTTGGCTTACCTTTCCCATCATACATACCTAAATCTGTCAGAATACTAGTGTTTAAACGCCATTATAGTTCTTTTAATTAAAGTTTGAACTGTTTTTAGATCTAAAAAACGCTAGTAATAAATCACCGAAGAGGATACACCATACATGACAGAAGAATTAGAACACAAGTTTGAAGTAGTAATTCAAGAAAGAGAAGGCAGACAAAAACTTCCAGACCCAGTCAAAGAAGAACTAAAAGCATCAGGAATGATGGATGAAAAAGGGAAGTTAAAATTAAAAGGCGTTAGCCCAAAAATGCTCAAAAAAATGAAGCAAGAATTTGTTGACTGTCCAGTTCTGAAAGAAGACATTCATTTCATACAGTGTTTCGTATGTCCAAATTTCCAAAGCAGAGTTATGGGCAAAGTACTTTGTAAAGGCGACAAACTCTAGTTATTCAGATTCTCACGAAAGGCTCATTAGTTAAATTAATTCCATCAATTCTAGTTTGGTTAAAGAAGACGTAGGAATAACGGTTTCAAAAAAAGATGATTTTAGTGAGTGGTATACGCAGGTAGTTCTCAAAGCAAAACTTGCAGACTATGCTCCGGTTAAAGGTTTGATCGTTCTCAGACCAGATGGATATTCAATTTGGGAGTCACTTAGAAGTACATTTGATAATAAATTTTCAAAAAACGGTATCAGAAATGGATTTTTGCCAATACTAATTCCAGAGTCACTCTTGGGAAAAGAGCAAAAACATTTTGCGGGTTTTAATCCCGAAGTTTTTTGGGTTACTCATTCAGGAACCAACGAGATAGGAGACAGGCTTGCATTAAGGCCAACGTCAGAAACCCTAGCTTACACACTTTATTCAAAATGGATTCAGAGCTGGAGGGATTTGCCATTAAAAATTAATTTTTGGAACACAGCATTAAGAGCAGAGATCAAAGCCACAAAACCATTTCTTCGAACGTCAGAATTTTTGTGGCAAGAAGGACACACAGTACATTCCACAAAAGAAGAAGCAGAGAAAGAGGTGATGAAGATTTTAGATATTTATAAAAATACTGTCGAAGAAGAGTTGGCAATTCCTGTTACAACAGGGAAAAAAAGTGAAAAAGAAAAGTTTGTCGGAGCAGTATATACAACAACCATGGAATCCATAATGCCAGACGGAAAAGCATTACAGATGGGCACATCGCATTTCCTTGGCCAGAATTTTTCAAAGCCATTTGAGGTTAAATTTGCAGATAAAGACAACGTGGAACATTTTGCATGGCAAACATCATGGGGGGTTTCTTGGAGATTGATTGGGGCAATGATCATGGTTCATGGGGATGACAAAGGACTGGTATTGCCGCCAAAAGTAGCTCCAATGCAGGTAGTAATTGTGCCGATATATAGAAACGATGAAGGAAAAGATCAAGTGATTTCAAAAGTAGAAGAGATCAAAAAAGAATTAGAATCTAAAGGCATCAGGGTACACGTAGATGAAAGAGAAGGGTTGTCTCCAGGATACAAATTCAATGACTGGGAGTTAAAGGGAGTACCGCTAAGAATCGAAATAGGGCCTAAAGACTTGGAAAATGAGAGCGTTATTCTTGCAGAAAGACACAACTCAGAGAAAAAGAGCTTAGGATTCACCGAAATAGGGAAAATTCCCACAATACTAGATGAAATTCAAGTAGAGATGCTAAAGAAAGCTAAAGAAACCGCAAGAATCAACACAATTGAAATTTCAGATTATACAGATTTTAAATCAAAAATTGAAAAGGGAGGATTTTTCAGTTCACCATGGTGCGGAAAATTAGAATGTGAGGAAAAAATCAAAGAAGAGACAGGAGCTGAAATAAGAGTAATCCCATTTGAAAGTGAAAACACATGCAAAAAATGCATTTATTGCCAACAACAAAGTGTATCAATACCAGTTTTTGCAAGAGGATACTAGTCTACAACACCCAACAAACATAATAATAGAAAAAATAATTTTTTTAATTATGACTTCAAACCCAGAGTTAGACTCGGACAATTCGTTGCTAAATCAGTTTAAAGAAACACGAAGCAGGACATTAGAGCTTGTAAAGACGCTGGAAAAAGATGATTTCGTCGTTCAGACTGCATTTTTTACGAGTCCGCCAAAATGGCATATCGGTCATGTAAGTTGGATTTATGAAGCAATTATGAGCAAAATAGACAAAAGTTATGAATTTTATTCAAAAGAATTTTCAGAGTATCTGAATTCGTATTACCAACAATTTGGGGTTCCGCATGATAAAGGATTACGTGGAGTAGTGTCAAGGCCAACAACAGATCAGATATTTCAGTATTTTAACACGATTAATCAGAGAGTTGAGAAATTTATCAAATCCAAAATTTTGAATGAAGATGCAATCAAGTTGATAGTCATGGGATTTCATCATGAATGTCAGCATCAAGAACTTCTAGTATATGACTTACAACATTTACTTGCAGAGCAATACAGACCTGTAAATAAAAGCAGCAGACCAACTCCAATCAGAGTAGAAACAAAATCAATTCAAATCAAAGGAGGAATATACATGATGGGCAATAAAGGAGATGAATTTTGTTATGATATAGAATTACCAGAACACAAAGTGTTCCTTAATGATTACAAAATAGATATTTTTCCAATAACTAACCGGCAATATCAAGAATTTATTGAGGATGGTGGGTATGAGACATACAAATACTGGCTATCAGATGGATGGGAGAAGGTCAAAGCAAACAAATGGATTGCCCCAATGTATTGGGAAAAGATCAACAACGTATGGCATGTAAGAAACTTTTTGGGAATTAGAAAAATCAATCCAAATGAGCCAGTATGTCATGTAAGCTACTATGAGGCAGATGCATATTGTAAATGGGCAGGAAAAAGGCTTCCGACTGAGGCAGAATGGGAAAAAGCAGCATGTTGGAATGAAGAAATGCAGGAAAAAACCACATTTCCATGGGGAAATCAGAACCCTACAAAGGAAAGATGCAATTTACTTGAATCATACAATTGGGGCTGTTCTGAAGTAGGAGCATATCCCCAAGGAACAAGTCATTCAGGATGTCAACAAATGATTGGAGACGTATGGGAATGGACTTCGTCCGAATTTACAGGATATCCAGGATTCAAGTCAGGATTTGATGAATATAACGATAAATGGTTTACAAATCAAAAAGTTTTGAGGGGAGGATCATTTGGAACTCCGGAAATGTCAATTCGGGGAAGTTACAGAAATTTCTTCAGATTGGATGAACGTTGGTTATTTTCAGGATTCAGATGTGCCGAAGATATTTAGTTTTTTGAGACAAGGGTAAGAGAGAAGTATGTTTTGTCATCCAACCAAACATGATTAATTTTAAAACCAGTACTTTCAAGAAGATCATTGATTTGTTCCAGAGTATACTTGTGAGAGTATTCAGTATGAATCAATTCATTTTTTTTGAGATCCAGTAACAGATTTGATTTTGAAATTAATACAGACTGGTTTACAAGAGATTTCAGATACATTTCAATCCTTTGATCTTCTTTATTGTATAATGAATGATGTGAAAAATTATTCAAATTAAAATCAGCATCAAGTTCATCATTAATTCTAGAGAGAACATTAAGATTGAATTTAGCAGTGACGCCTTGTGAATCATCATATGCAGATTCTAAAATTTCAGAGTCTTTTACCAAATCCAAGCCGATTAAAAACAAGTCACCAGACTTCATTGTTGAATTTATTTTTTCCAAGAATTCTTTTCCATCAGAGTGGGAAAAATTACCAAAACTAGAACCCAAAAAGAGGATTAGATTTTTTTTATCATCGTAATTTTTAAGGAATTCTAATCCGCCTTCATAAGTATCAACGATACCAGTAATGTGAAGACTGTCATAATCCCGGAGTAGCTGTTCAGAACTTTCAGTCAAAATTTCAGATATGTCTATCGGAAAGTATTCTGTTTTAGACTGTAATTTTGTAAAAATATCAAGAATCAGCCTAGTTTTTACAGAGGCACCACTTCCAAGCTCAACCAGTCTGAACGACTCATCTATAAAAGAAGGCAATTCGTCCTGCAAATTCTTTAAAATCTGAATCTCAGTCCTTGTAGGATAATATTCTGGCAGAGAGCATATGGTTTCAAATAAATCAGAGCCTCTTTTATCGTAGAAAAATTTAGGAGGAATAAACTTAGAATTCCTATCAAGGCTGAAAGAGATCTCGTCAGCAAAAGTTTTTTCAATTTTACTAGCATGGGGTTTAAAGTATTGAAGATTGGAATCAACAACAAATTTTTTGTAATCTAGGTTTTTTTGTACAGTTTTGTTCAAGTATTAGTGTGGTCATCATTTAACATAAATGCTTTATCCCAAAGTTTACGCATGAAAAATATTTCTTGATATACCACTTAATCCAGAGATATCCAATGAGTGAAATATTAAAAGTGAATAATCTAAAAAAATATTTCATAAAAAAGGGAATGTTTGGAGCAAAATCAGTCACAGTCAAAGCAACAGACGATGTGTCATTTGCCATAAAACAAGGAGAAGTTTTTGTTTTAGCTGGAGAATCGGGATCTGGGAAATCTACAATTGCAAAAATAATTCTAAAATCAATCAAATTAGATTCTGGAAAAATATTTTTTGAAGGACATGAAATTGATGATCAAAAAGAAAATCTAGCAAGAATTAGAATGAATTGCCAAATGATCCATCAAGATCCATATGATTCCATCAACCCGAGAATGAAAATAAAAGACATTGTGTCAGAACCACTTGAGATACACAACATTGGAAACAAAGAAGACAGAATCAAAAGAGTAATCGAGGTCTTGCAAGAAGTAAAACTAGAGCCTGCCGAAGATATTCTAAAAAGATATCCACACATGTTGTCAGGAGGACAAAGGCAAAGAGTAGTATTAGCACGAGCACTTGCACTAAAACCAAAAGTGATTCTTGCAGATGAGCCAGTTTCTATGTTAGACGTTTCAATTAGAGCAGAGATGCTGGAATTAATGCAAGAATTACAGAAGAAATACAATATTTCATTTGTTTACATTACACATGATTTAGCTACTGCAAGATATTTTGGACAAAGAATAGGGATTTTGTATAAAGGTAAGATTGTAGAAATGGGTCCGATAGACCAAGTTCTTGTCAAGCCAAGACATCCATATACTCAGGCATTAATTGATGCAATTTCAGAGCCAGATCCAGACAATCTACACAAAGAAAGAAAAATCAGAATTAAAGAACCAGTTAAAACAGAAATTGAACAAGGGTGTAAATTCAGAGCAAGGTGTCCATACGCAATTGACAAATGCATAGAAGAGCCAGAATTAAAGATAATAAATAACGAACACTATTCTGCATGTTTTGTGAAGATAAACTAAGAAGTTTTTACAGATGGCAGACGTTTGTCTTTGTACGTAACAACATTTGAGACACCATTCTTTGGAAATACACCGTAGATCAGTTTTGCTTTTTGGATAACAGAATCTTTTAGAGACACCATGATAAACTGGCTTTCTTTAGATCTTTCTTCTAAAATTTTTGCTAGTCTTTCAGAGTTTGGAGCATCTAGGTGTGCATCTACCTCATCAAACAAGTAAAATGGAGAAGGTTTTAGTTTTTGCAACGCAAGAACAAACACGATAGCAGCTAAAGTTTTTTCACCGCCACTAATGGAAGTGGATTCTCTTTTTGGTTTATTTGGAAATTGAATCAAATAAGAAATTCCAGAATTAAACAGGTCATCTTCATTTTGTAGTTCTAACCACGCATTACCTTCAGTCATTTTATTGAAAATCAAGCGAATTTCTTTATCGACTTTGTCAAAGGCATCCAAGAAAGTTTGTCGTTTGTCTTTTTCAATATCTTCAATGAATTTAACAATAGAGTTTCTTTCTGCCTCAAGAGAATTCTTTCTTGTAGACATTGAGCGGTATCCGTATGATACTTCAAGATATGTTTCAGGAGCTTTTGCATTTAGTGCGTTAAGAGATGCCAATTCAGTTGTTAATCCTTGTACAATAGATTCAACATCAAATGTTTCCATATTTTTGTCAAATCCAAATGCAGACAAAATTTGTTGTAATTTAGCCTCATTTTCAATTAAATCATGCAAATCACGGTTAAGGGAATCAGATTGTCGTTCTAAAGTATTGATCTGCTTTGTCAATTCACGATCTTGTTCAGATAATACTTTGAGTTTATCATCAAATTCTTTCAGATGTCCAATAGAAGATCCAGATGTGGAGATTAATTCCTGTTCTTTTTGACGTAAAGAAACCAATAAAGCATTCTTTGGTTCCTTTTGTTTTTCTAATTCTTGAATTTTTGCTTCTAGTTCTTGACGTTCAAGATTCAACGAATTAGTTTCATCATCAAGGCGATTAGACTGAGATTTTTCTCGATGGTATTGAGTTTGAAGTGTTGTTAGTTGCGAAGATTTATCACGATATTCATTCATAATTGTAGTGTATAATTTTTCAATGTCAGATTTTTTAATATTTATTCTAGACAATTCATTTGCAATTCTATCCTGTTCTCCACTAGCATAGTTTTCATCAACAATTGTAATTCTTTCTTGTAAAGATTCTATGTGAGATTCAGTAGTACTTACTTCAGATTCAATAGCATTATTTCTAGAAGTTAATTCAGAAATTCTTTTTGTTAGTTGTTCTTTCATGTTAATTGCCGATGCAATTCTAGATTTGAGATTAGAGAGATTTTCAGATGCAGATGTTAGAGAATTTTCAGAGATTGATAGTCTATCATCATATGATTGAATAGACTCTTCTAATTTTTTTAATGAAAACTTTTTCTTCAACATGAATTTTTTAATTAGACTGATTGATTGGAATAATCCATCAATATCACTACTCATAGAGATAAGTTTTGTAAGTTTTGAAATTTTGGAATCAATATCAATTACGACTGTCCCTCCTTTTGCCTCAAAAAATTCACCATCAAGTGTGACTGATTTATAGCCCATTTGAGAGACATTATAAGCAGATTCTCGGTTTTCAGTAAGAATGATGTTCCCAAACAGGAATGTTTTGAGAGAAGAATAAGCAGGATCACATGATACATAGTTTGCAAGTATTCCTACAACTCCAGATTCCTTAGGTAATGAGAGAGAGAATTTTGGGATTGCATCAAGTGGAATTATTTTTAGTTTTGGAAGTTTCCTGCTTCTAGCAACTTCAGCAATACCAAGTAGTGTTGCAAAATCTTTAACGACGATTGCCTTAATCCAATCAGAGCTTACTGCTAAAACAGAACGTTCATATTTTTTGTCCCAAGAGATCATCTCATAAACTAGTCCTTCAATACCAAGCTTATCTGCATCTTCTTTTAATTTAGCAACAGTGTAATCTTCATGCATAAATCCTTTGACGGTATTAATTTTTGATTCGTATTGATTTGCAGCTTTACTTGATTTCTCTAAAATTAATCCAAGTTCATCCATGTCATTATTTAGTTTAGATTTTTTTGTCTGTAATTTTTCAATTCTAGATTTTAATTCAGTAATTGATGCATTATGATTGTTTAACATAGTTTCTAGTTGGGATTGATAACCAGTTAGTTGAACGATATCATTTTCTAATTCAGAAAGCTTGGCAGTGTTTACATTAATTTTGGTTTTAGATTCATCTTGTTCATGTAAAACTTTAGAAAGTTTTAGTTTAGCATCATTTAGTTGTCCTGTGAGAGTTTTGATTTTATTGTCAATTTCAGATTTTTTTGCAGCGGCCTCTGATTGTTCGGTAAGAATTTTATTTCTTTGAGTATCAATTACTTCAAGATCATCATTAATTTTACTTTTCTTGATATTAGTTTCTTCAATAGAATTTTTAATTTTTTGTACTTGTACGTCAATATCACTTCTAACTTGATTGATTTCATCAATTTCATTTTGAATCTCAGGCAATCTGGCATTGATTTGCTCTATTCTTTTCTTTGATGCAGATATTGCAGTGTTGTCTATTTCATATTGTTCCATTGCAGTACTAATTTCTGCATCAAGTGAGGCTTTTGCTCTATTGTAATCATTTGCTTCAGCCATTAACTTTGTTTTTTCAGTTTCTAAAGAAGTGATTTCTTCTCTCAAAACATTTCTTTCGGCATCAAGTGAAGTGACTTCGGTAGTCAATTCCCTTAATGTTGCTTCTTTTGAGTCTTTTTGGGCAGAAATTACCTTCATTTTGTTAGCAGCAGCTATTGCCTTATAGCGATTTAATTCACGTTCCAAAATATCATGTCGTAATTTTTGATTCCTTTCTTCTTCTAATTCATCAATTCTTTTTTTAATTTCGCCCATTTTTGCAAGAGCAATTTCAAGTCTCCTATCTGCTTCATCAAGTTGTTTTACTGATTCAGTTTTTTTATCATCAAAATATGATAGGCCAATTAAATCTTCAATTGTTTTTCTTTTTTCTTCGGAAGTGAATTCTGAAATTCTAGTTACAGTACCTTGTTGAACTGCGTTTAATTGTCCCAATCCAGCATTTGCCATATCAAGTAAATCTAGAATATGACTTCGGTTTGTTTTCTTTTTGTTTAGATAGTAGGTATTTTCACCAGCGCCATCCATTTCTCTTGTAATTTCAACAATATCAGAATCAACTGGAATTTTTCTATCAGAGTTATCAAAGTGAACACTAGATCTTGCCAATTTAGGTCCACGTCTATTTCCTTCAATATCATGAATCAGTGATCGTAATTTATCGACCCTCATAACTTTGGGTTTATTTTCACCCATTGCAAAAATTATTGCATCTAAAATGTTACTTTTACCAGAACCGTTTGGTCCAGAAATAGAAACTAATCCAGGTTCAAACTGTACAGTAGTATTCTTGAATCCAAATGATTTGAAACCGAAGATCTCGACTTTTTTTACATGAACCAATACTAGTAATTTCTTTTTACGTAGGATAATCGATGCTTAACAAGTTTAGTTGACATAATTGCTTAATTTTTCTTGTTATGATATGATATTTTTCGTAGCGGTAAAAAATACATTGAATTTTTATTGGCAGATCGCATGATTGCGCCTACTATAATTACTGAAAAGAAATTATAGATTCATGGTAAAGCTTGGATTAATACAAACCAAACCACAAAGTACAAATCAAAAAGGAATTTTCGAAATATCAAAAATTTTAAAAAAACTAGGGAGGCTAAATACAGACATCGTATGCCTGCCAGAACAATGGCTAAGAAATAATGAGATCAGTGATTTTGAGAAGGAATTTTCAGAATTTAAGAAGATAGCAAAAGAATTTTCCATGACCGTAATCCCAGGAGCATTCTATGAAACTACCAAAAATAGAACATCAATAGTCTCCCCAATCATAGGCCCAAACGGCGAATTTATCGGAAAGCAGGAAAAAATCCATCCTTTTGACTACGAGAGAGACAATGTTACGCCTGGAAAAGAGACCAAAATTTTCAATACTGCATGTAGATTTGGAGTAATAATCTGCTATGACATGGTTTTCCCTAATGTTGCAAATACATTTGTAAAAAAAGGAGCCCAAGTACTATTTTCACCAAGCAGGATAGTCAAAAGAGGAATAGAGCCTTGGAAGATGTATGTGCAAATCAGGGCATTAGAAAACAGAA
>NZ_JAOULD010000038.1 GCF_029882185.1 Candidatus Nitrosopumilus sp.
TTGCTGCATTTTTGGCTTCTCAAGGCATTCATGTTTATTCTTGGCATGGGCAATCAGTAAAAGAATATGATTGGTGTATTGATCAGGTATTGAAACATAGTCCAACAATTCTCACTGATGATGGCGCTGATATGAACATCAAAGCCCATTTTGATAAACGATTTAAAAATCTGAAAATTTTAGGAGCCACGGAAGAAACAACTGCGGGTGTAACAAGGATCAGAGCAGTAGAAAATCAAGGAAAGCTTCGCTATCCTGTTATCTTGGTCAATGAGGCATATACAAAACATATGTTTGACAACAGATATGGAACTGGACAAAGTACAATTGATGGTTATCTTCGCGCAATGAATCTTCTGATGGCCTCAAAACGTGTTGTTGTTGTAGGTTATGGATGGGTTGGACGTGGTGTAGCTTCTAGATGTCAAGGAATGGGTTCTAAAGTTATTGTCACGGAGGTAGACCCAGTAAAAGCACTTGAAGCTCATATGGATGGTTTTGAAGTAATGCCGATGGCACAAGCTGCAAAAATGGGGGATATGTTTATCACATGTACTGGAATGACCAGCGTAATTCGCAAAGAGCATATCATGCAAATGAAAAACGGCGCAATCATGGGCAATGTAGGTCACTTTGATGTTGAAATTGATAGTAAATTTTTACTCAAATCTTCTAAATCTGTTAAAGAAGTAAGACCTAATCTTGATGAATGTACATTGAAAAATGGAAAAAAGGTTTATCTTATTGGACAAGGTCGTCTTGCTAATCTAGTTGCAGCTGAAGGCCACCCTCCTGAAGTCATGGCTCAGTCTTTCTCAAATCAGATTTTGTCTGTCCTGTATATTCTTAAAAATCACAAAAAGATGGAAAATAAAATTATCAACGTCCCTGAAGAAATTGATAAACAGATAGCAGTTGATGCACTAAAAGCAATGGATGTAAAAATTGACAAACTTACTCCAGAACAAGTAAAGTATGCAAACAACTGGTAAAACTTCTTAACCCTGATCCCGTCACTGGATTGTATCAAATGAATAAAAAAGCAATCATTACAAGTGCTCTACCTTACGCAAACGGAGAAATTCATCTGGGTCATGTTGCCTCTACATATCTTCCTGCGGATGTAACTACTAGATTCTTAAAACTAAATGGTGTTGAGGCATACTATGTTTGCGCATCTGATGATTTTGGAACTCCCATCTTAATTCAATCTGAAAAAGAAGGCAAAACTCCTGCAGAGTATGTGGCGTACTGGAATAAGCGAGATTATGATGATTTTTCTGCATTCAACATTGGTTTTGATTATTTTTACAAAACAAGCTCTCAGGAAAATATTGTATTTGTTCAAAATGTCTTCAAAAAACTAAATGATTCTGGGCATATTTACGAAAAAGAAATTATTCAATTTTATTGCAACAATGATAAAAAATTTCTCCCTGATAGGTATGTGAAGGGCATTTGCCCTTATTGTAAAGCTGAAGATCAATACTCTGATCTTTGTGAAAGTTGTGGCCGTGTACCTGAAGAAATTACTGATCCTAAATGTTCACTGTGTGGTCAACCCCCCACCAAAGAAAAAACAAAACATTATTTTTTTAAACTCAAAAACTTTGGTGACTCTTTATTCAAATGGTTAGATGAAAATCAAAATCTGCAAAAAGATGTAAAAAAATATGTTCAAAATTGGATTAAATCAGGATTAATTGATTGGGATATCACACGTGATATTCCTTGGGGTGTACCTGTTCCATTAGATGATGCAGAAGGCAAAGTCTTCTATGGTTGGTTTGATAATCATTTGGCATACATTTCAACAGCAATCAAATTTCTAAATGACAAAGGAATTGACGGAAAAGCATTTTGGAATTCTGCTGACATTTATCATTTTATTGGAAAAGATATTGTTTATCATCATTATCTTTTCTTACCTGCAATGAGATTAGGGATTGACAGAGAATACAAACTACCGGATTACATTCCAACTCGTGGTCATTTGACATTACAGGGGAAAAAAATCTCTAAAAGTAGGAATTGGTATATCGGATTAAAACAATTTTTAGGATACTATCCTGCAGACTATCTGAGATTTTATCTTGTTTCTATTAACCCCTATTCTCAAGATGATCTGAATTTTGATTGGGATGATTTTACAACCAGAATCAATTCCGAATTAATAGGAAATCTCGGAAATTTTGTAAATCGTGCACTTGGATTTACAAAAAAATCGTTTGATGGAAAAGTCCCTGAATCTGATTCTTTTGATGAACAAGACTTGGAAGCTGAGCAAAAAATTAAAAATCTTGCATCTGATGTGGGTTTTCTTATGGAACAAAATCATCTTGACAGAGCTTTGAAGAAAATAATGGAATTTTCATCATTTTTCAATCAATATTTCCAGCATAAAGAACCTTGGAAGAGAGGTACGGGAACTGCAAATTGTGTATATCTTTCAGTGAATGCTGCTAGAAGCATGTCTATTGCACTATTTTCTTTCTTACCTGAATCTTCCCAAAAAATTTGGAATCAATTGGGATTAGAGGGAGAAATAAACAAATCTTCTTGGAATGATATGTCTGAATTAGGGATTGTCTCTGGCCATACATTAGGTGATGCATCTCCTTTATTCACAAAGGTTGAAGAGTCGGATATTGAAAAACTAAAAAGTCAATTAGGTCCATCTGGAAAAGAATGAAACCTGTTCCGAGAATATCTACCAGAGGATACTATGATCTTTCAAATGGAAACACATTAAAAAATAATAGATACTATACATATCCAAAAAATGATTTTAAAAAATTAGTTAATTCGCAAGAAATCACAATTATGATTCATGGTTTGAGAAATGACAATGCCGGAGCTGTTGCAAAAGTTGTTTTGGCAAAAAAACAGTTACGTAGATTGGGATATGTTCATCCTGTAGTAGGATTTAGTTATGATTCAAACACCACAGGGGCACATTTGATGAAACACGCAAAACATGCATTATCTGTGGGTCAAAAAATAGCAAAGAAAAATGGAACAAATCTTGGGAAATTTATTGAGGATTTTAAAAAAACTAATCCTAAAACCAAAATTCGGTTAATGGGTCATTCATTAGGTTCTCAAGTAATTTTGAGTACTCTTGAATATCTTGCAAAAAAGAAAGAAAATATTGGAATTGTAGAAGGGGTATATTTTTTTGGGGCTTCAATCACTGATGATGTTCCATCGTCAAAAAAATATGGAAAAATACTCCAATCTGTAGTACGCTCAAAAATTGTAAATCACTATGCCCCAAAAGATGAAGTTCTTAATTGGGCCAACAGCAAAAAATTTGTCAGAGGTCCATTAGGTCTGAATGGTGCTACTGGCAAACCTGTGGCAAAATATAGGCAGAAACTAGTCAAACCAAAAAACCACAGATTTGCAAGTTATGCTGCCGTTTTGAGATCATTTCCGTGATTTTCTTGAACTCTGAAGTATAGTATGATTCGTACATTAGTCTTTTATACAAAAAACGATATTCATATTTTAATATGGGGAAAAATGCGGATTCTTTATCTGGCAACATGTCAATCCTCTACCATCTTCAGATTTTAGATGAGCAGTTTGATGAGAGAACAGACCTTTCTGATTATCCATGCTAAGTTTTACGAATAGTTTTTAGATTATATTTTGATTAAAAAATCATGAATTGTATTAACGATGACAATTGTTTCACTGGATATTGTCCAGGACAATTAATTTCATGTGATCAATATGGTTCGAAATTTTGTGATATCTGTATAAAAAATCACAAGCATTGACATGTATTTCAAAAAATTCAAAACTTCATAAGTTCCATTTTTAATAAGAATCTCATGGTGAGTTCTGTAAATTTTGTTGTTTTAGGAAAGCAGGATATTGTATCTGATTTTGGAAAAAAAGGTACTGAGACTGATCTTACTCTTTATGATAGAAAAGAATCAGATATAATCAAAACTTGGGTTATCCCAAACGGTTTTCCTGATAAAATTCAACCTCTTTTCCAGGCTATTAATTTGGCTGAATATGTTATTTTTCATGTTGATAAACTAGACAAATTTACTGGCGAACAAATCATTGCACTTGATTCACTAAAAAAAGAGAAAGGAATTTTGTCTCATACTTTTGATGTTGATGAGTCAAAATTGAACATGATGATTAAAGGAACTGTTGTTGAAAAGTATGTCAAAGTTGATCAAGATAAAATCAAAGAAGAGATGGATAAACTAGAGCCCATAACAAATAACGACCCTTCTGAAATAGTGATTGATCATTGTTTTGATGTTAAAGGTGTTGGAACTGTAATTTTAGGTAAAGTGACAAATGGCACTGTAAAACAATATGATAATTTGAAATTGTATCCTGCAGGAATTGATGTTTTAGTAAAATCCATTCAGATGCATGATGATCCTGTGAATGAATCTATTTGTCCTGCAAGAGTAGGATTGGCAGTAAAAGGCGTTAAACCTGATGAAGTTGGGCGGGGAGATGTTATTTCTCAAGAAGGTGCAGTTGATGTAAAAACAGAGATTACTCTTGATTTTCAAAAAAACCCTTTCTACAAAAATGATATTGTGGAAAATCAAGGTTGTTTGGTCAGCATCGGACTACAAATCAAAGCTGCAAAATTCTCTTCCATATCCTCACTAAAACTAACTTTTGAAAAACCGATTGTATGTAAGACGGGACAAATCGCAGTGATTTTAAAACCTGAATCATCCACAATCAGAATTTTGGGTAGTGGGGCTATTCAGTAGAGTGATTTAATAAAATCCAAAATCATAACTTAACATTCATGGAACCAATACGTGCTTGTCCCATTTGTCCAAAATGCGGTTCTAAGAGATTCATTCGACTTCCTGGTGACAAGGTCGTTGTAAAATGTCGTTTGTGTGAAAAAATAATTGAAATCTAATTCATAGTTAATATTTGCTGAAACTATCCTAAAACATAGTTTTATAACAATTTACGAAAAATTTCTTCAATGAATCCTCAAGTAATCCAACAACAAAACATAGTTTCGAGGATAAAATAGCAAAGGAGAAAAGAACCCGTAAGGCATACAAGTCACATGCTGGTTTTCAGCCACTTGTATAGGATATCTTAAAACCATTTAGATGGCTAGTAGAATTGTTACTGATGATTTCTTCCAGTTAGTTATATGTGATTTTTCATTCCTTTTGTTAATGACATGTAATTACCAAAAACCCGCAAAACAGATCCTGTTTGCATCTTCATTTGCCTTGCTCATGATGTTTTCTGGAATGTACAGTATTCAACATGCATTTGCAGCTGCTGAAAATGACTTTGTCATAGCAGCAACTGACAAAATTAAAAATGATCCTTTCCTTCTCGAAATTCTTGAGAATATAGAAAAATCAAAAAAAGAGTTTGCTGAAACACAACAACAAAACGTTCAGGAAAAACTACTAAATGAACAACGAAGTATGGCTAAGGACATATTGGAAAAAGAATTAGAACAAATGTTCAAAGACAACGAGGATTTCACGCCATTAAACTCCTTCAATAGATTTCTAGACAAAGTTTCAAATGATGGGTCAAAAATTATCTTCAAAGGGCTCTTTAACTATCAACAAGAGAAAGTAGAAACTGCAAGAAATGCAATGAAAGAAGTATTCAAGAATGGTGGGAGTCTAACGGACGCAAGAAACGCATACCATGAGGCAGCAAAAATTCCAAGAACAGACATGATTCAGCTAGTCAGGGAACTTAATATCGAAGCTGGATTTTCTGATGCCAGCATACAGCAAAATTTCAACAATGAAGGTAAACTTCCACGATACGATGATGAATCCGAGTCTGCTCTCTCATTTGTAGACTATACCACATCTACTCCAAATGTGAATTCCTCTTCAAGTAATTCAACTAAAGAGATTGTGCAACCTTTAGATGAGAACAATACAAACGACAATATTGATTCTAAAGAATCAATCATCCAAAAACTACTAGAAGAGATACAACTTCTCAAAAACAAGATTAATCTACTAGAGCAGCAACAAAATGATAAAATTCATCAGACTGTTTTGGAACAAAGAGATACTGGTTCATTGCACTTTGTAGACTGGATTTCAGACTATGTTCAGGGATTAGGACATAATAAATCCAAAGTAAAAGACATCAAATCTATTCCTGTAAATGCTCTTAACGAGCCTGATTCATACACAAATACCTCAAATTCACTGGCTCTTGGCAGACAAGGACAAGTCACTCTAGGGTTCTCTGAACTTGTAGGTGGAAAATTAATTGTATATGAAGCAAGTAGCGAACCAACAATTAGAGAACTTGCAACAGTTGAAGTAAGTGCAGATGGTAAGAATTGGACTCTGCTAAAACAAACCCAGTACCACAATGACGGCTCAAATGTGCATCAATATGGCTATGATCTATCGGACTTAGGATGCATCAAATATGTGAAGATAATTGATAATGCTCCTTCAAATTGGGGAGATGGCTTTGATGTTGATGCCGTATCTGCAACCAAGACATGTATTGGTAATACATGATCCTTTCTTTTTCTTTACTCTCATAATTTAAGATACTATTTGGTCTTTGTTTTCATATCATAATTACATGATAGAATAATCCAATAGAATAATTAACTCATATCAAATTATGTGTATTATTTAATTAAACATGGGAATATTGACACTTAGAAACAGAGATAACTCTTAGACAGAGTAGATCATCATGTGGATCTGCTTATCATATACATCTCAATCCAAGAGGACAATCCATACATTGCAATATTTTTATTCATTTTATAATTTCATGAGGATTAAGACAGTAATTCAATAATAGGATATTCCTGTTTTATCTTTTACCGAATAGCGATTCTCATTATCCATTCTAATTTTCATCACATCTTTAGTTTAAACAATCATTACAAGTCAAATGAGAGACCTATCTTTACCCCCTGCATAACATACTGGAGAATAGTTAGAGTTATTAAAAACATATCCACGTTGAATTAGAAATAATCAAAAAATCAAAGGATTGGAAATATTGGCAATCATATAGTTCTTAATTTTTAAAATAAGAAAATAGAAAAATAGTTAGAGTGATGACTATATTTTAAAAACAGGGTTAAAGTTTTTAAAAATTAGGTTTCAAATTATTTTTTAAATTGTAACATTTACTATTATTTTTTACAATTCTTGCACATTCATAGATAGATACAATGATGCCAATTATTACCAAAAAGGTAATCAAGGGAATTGAAATGTCTGTATCTAGTAATAATAATCCCCATAGAAATAAAAGATGATGAAAAACTAAGAAACATACCACCATTATACGTCAAACTAGCACCAATATTTTGAATTTGTTTCTTGAACATATTTGAAAGTAAAGAAGAAAACAACCCAAACGCACCAGTAACAAAGATCATGAGAAAAGATAACAAGATAAAGATGAGCATCCTTATTTATTCAAGTTTATAATGTATTCTTTAGGATGCAAAACTCTTTTGAAAAGTTTGTAAAATCATCAAAACCAATCCACATACAGCACTACATCATTCTACAAAGGCATTTCATCTTATTCATCCAACCAAAAATAGAAGTAGATAAAAAATTCTGATGATCATCTATCTATTACATGTAAACCTAAAGAAAAAGACATGAAATTAAAGAAAAATAAGAATGTTAGAGAATTCATTTCGTCAATTAGCATACATTCTCAACAACATAACATTTTTCATTTTTCTTATTATTGGAAGTATTTTCTCCATTTTGATTCCGGTGATTGGGTCCTTGTTATTTATCACAAACATCACAACTATTGCAAACATAACTATGTGAGCAATCATATTCTCTTGGAAGACCACTACTGTAGATACAAGTACTCCTAGCATAATTGCAGACACCATTCTCATCCGAATTCCAAACATGTAGAATAATCCAATTACGATTTCGACTAGTCCGGCACCAAATACTGCCATATCAACACTCATGCCAACAGGACTTAGTCCATACTCTTTTAGTACCGTTGCAAACATGTTTGGTGCAAGTAGTTTTTCCACCAAACCAAGCCATACAAGATTTGCACCAAATGTAATTCCTATTGCAGGCAAAAACATACGGTTAATGTCAAATTTTTGCGTTGATGAAATGTTTTTTCTTTTGAGCAACAGATTATCCACAGAATATTTTGAACTTGTCCTTAAGAGTAATGCAAAACTGACTCCGAGAAGCATGATTTGATCCAATGCATTTAGACCATATTCAACAAATGAGAATGCAAATATGCAGATCAGCATAGCAGATCCAATTCGAACAAACAATCCAAAGACAAGCATAATGCCCACAGATGCTTGAAGTGCAGTAAGGATCTCAAAATATGTATGTCCATAATCCATTGGATCCATAATGCTAAGAAATCCACCTACAAATGCTGAAGAAACAAGATATATTCCAACTGCCATCCGAATCAATAAAAAAGTAAAATCCGTTTGATTTGAAATCAAGTTATGTCTTATTAGCATTTTATCTTAGACCTCTTTTTGTATCGTATACCATGCACAAATATTGCAATCACAACCATCAATCCAGTCCCTATTGTTGCAAGAATTTCAATATCTGGATAAGACATTTTGATTGTAGCGTACTGTTGTGTGGTCAAGACGTGACTGACATGACCATATGCATTTTGGACGGAACTGTCTGTTACAAAAAATGACGATACAGTAACAACAGGTAGATAAATAGAAATTCTTTGTACTGGATATCTTACTCTCTGTTTTAGGGATTGAGCAGTTTTTTTCAACATTCCAGATATTTGCATATTTCTTCTGCCACCTCCAATCTAGGGTCTTGTTTTTCAAACAAAACCTTGTATATTCTGTCTGTGTATTCGGCTTTTGTGTCTCTATAAAAAGACAGATTCGAATATGATTCTTTCAACTCACATCCAATCCAAGACTGGATTATTGCCTTGTAAAAGATCTGCTTTTTTCCACATTTTCCAACTCCACTTGATTGACACCATGTCTGAAACCTGGCTTCCGGTATTGACAACAACAGATCTGCCAACTCTTCTTCTGTTTTACGACTTAATTTTCTTAGACGCTCACGTTTGATTCTATTCCATTTTGTAGGGGATTTTGTGATGTCTTGTTTGATTTTTTGTGTTTGTATGTTCACAATATTGTTTTTGTTTTGATAAATAAATGCATCCTGAATACAGGGGAATTTTTGTAAACAATATAATACAATGTAAACGCAATTAAATGCCATAAGATCACAAAAATCAATGGCAAATCCCATAAGTGTAAGGCTAAAAGAAAACGATCAAAAGGAATTGGAAAGAATTGTAGATGAAGAAGGGACCACAAATTCAGCTATTATTTCAAAGATCATTCACGAATATCTTAATTTCAGAAGGACAAAAGAATTTCGTGGGGACATAACACTTGCAAGTGATATTCTGAAAACCAGACACGATGCAATCAAAAAAACAGAGATTCCAAAGATCATAAAATCTAACGCAAATTATATTCTAGAGGAGATGGAATACCAGGCAGACATCATAGATTTTCCGGAATTAGTAAAAAGAATCAAAGAATGGAACAAGGAAAACAAGCTATCGTTGGTTATAGTGGAAAAAAATGACTCCGTAATATTCAAACAGAAACATGTGCTTGGTCCTGTTTGGTCAGAAATTCAGTGTAAAATGTACTCAGAGATGTTCAGATGTATAGGAGAAATAATAGAAAATGAGCAACATAACAATAATTCTTTTAGTTTTAGAATCATCAGACAGAAGATATAACATTAGTCTGACGAGTTATTGTAAAAGACCTGCAAATGACTATTGAATATCAGAAAATAGTCAAATAAGAAAATGCTGCATCAATGACGGTATTCTAACCCAAGAACTTGCAGAGCACTAGGTTGACATGTTTGGAAAGGCGTTTTCATTTTACTCCTCTCACTGGATTTCAAGCGAATATTTTGCAGAAAAGATCCTGATCAATCATAACGTAACAATTCCAAAATTTGAAGACCTCCATTAGAGGTTAAAGAACGGGCATGGAACTGTTATGTCGGTGGAAGAATCGAATTAATGGTAAAAGGATATACTGAAGGGTGCTTTATTTTTAATATCAATAGTACCTATCTATATGCGCTAACAAAAATCCCAGAATTTACAAAAAGAAAATGGTTTCAATCAAAAAAATTATTGAACAATGCACATGGGATTTTT
Source organism: Candidatus Nitrosopumilus sp. (assembly GCF_029882185.1). GTDB lineage: Archaea > Thermoproteota > Nitrososphaeria > Nitrososphaerales > Nitrosopumilaceae > Nitrosopumilus. The sequence goes on from NZ_JAOULD010000038.1 coordinate 10,228, forward strand.
CAAAATAAAATATAACATACCAGAAACAAAGCACATCTCATTATTTTTCTTCAAAGAAACAAAAGTATCTTTCCAAATGGAGAGTTTATAACACATGCAACTCTGGATGAACTAAAATCATGTAAAGATTCATCATGGTTTGAGATTATAGGTTCTTGGCAGTATGTAAACCAACCCCATTTTATCTGTTTAAGAGAATCATCAAAGAATTTTACCAGAAACGACAGGAACTAAAACAAAACAATGATCTCTAGAATTATCTTAACAGATAATTCTAAATTCCATCTATGAAAAGACCACACAAATAATAGAAAACAGGATTAAAAATTTGTTTAATCCTATAATAAGATCTACAATCAAGAGATGATCAGGCCATTCTATATAGAATTGTTATAGAAAATAGCATAGAAAATGACGTAGTTATGATTTATGCCGATCTATAACCACTACAAAGAATCTTAGCTTTGATTCTTTTTGTATTGTGATCTATTGAAACTTAGTTACAAAATTTTTTAGATTACTTGAAAAAGATTTGTCCATGGAAGCGCAATTCTGAGATCAAGGTGTAAAAATCCAGAATTACTGTATAATAATACTATGATTCGCTTTAGTTAATATTTGCAATATTTGTCTTAGAATCATGGCAAAAACATGGAAAGATACTGATATCAGTCTGGATTCAATTAAGGATCAAACAATTGCTGTAATCGGTTATGGAATCCAAGGTGATGCACAAGCAAACAACATGAAAGATTCTGGTCTTAATGTGATAATTGGTCTTAAAGAAGGAGGCAATAGCTGGAAAAAAGCAGAAGCTGATGGTCACAAAGTAATGCCTGTTTCAGATGCAACAAAACAAGCAGACATTGTTCACATATTGATTCCTGACATGATTCAAGGTCAAGTATACAAAGATGAAATCGGCCCAAACCTTTCAAATGGAAAGGCATTGTCATTCTCTCATGCAGCTGCAATCTATTGGAAATGGATTGAAGCACCAAGCAATGTTGATTTAATCATGGTTGCACCAAAAGGACCTGGCTCCAAAGTTCGGGAAACATATCTCGATAATTTTGGAACTCCTGCAATTGTTGCTGTTGAACAAGATTCTACAGGAAAAGCTTGGGATAGAACATTAGGAATTGCAAAAGCAATTGGTAGTGCAAGAGCTGGATTGATCAAAACTTCTTTCAAAGAAGAAGTAGAAACTGATTGGT
>NZ_JAOULD010000011.1 GCF_029882185.1 Candidatus Nitrosopumilus sp.
TAATCCCTGAAAACCACATGCTGATGCAAGCAATGCTGTTTGGAAAATCGTATTCTGAAGCTTTTGCACACACGGAATCCATATTTCATATGAAGGAGAAAAAAGAAAAATTACAAGAACATTTTGCTAAATAATTTTACTGTTTAATTCGTTCTATTCTTATTTTCTCTGGAAGATTTTTTACAACTTTCTCCACAATTATTCTCAGTTTTCCTAATTCTAATTTGTCTCCTTCTTGAGGTATGTCTTGTAATTTTTCATGTAATAATCCGTTTAGCGTACTATAGTCATCTCCTTCTGGCAATTCTGATTTGAAAATCTCGTTGATATCTTCGATTTCGATATCTCCTGTTGTGATTATTGTATCTTTATCTATAGAGTGATATTTTGTTGATTCCGGTAAATCTGTTTCGTCTTCTATGTCTCCAAGAATCTCTTCAATCAGATCTTCTAATGTTACTAATCCTTCTACTCCTCCATGTTCGTCTATTACTATTGCCATGTGAGTTTTTCTTCCTTTCATTTCTCTTAACAGTGACGTAACCATTTTTTCTTGTGAAACAAATACAGGATTTCTTGAAATTTGCTGTAATGTTTTCATCTTGTTGTCTGATTCAAGCTCTCTTAACACATCTCTTACATGAATGAATCCTACAATGTCATCATGGGTTTCACCATAAATAGGAATTCTAGAATGTGAGTTTTGATTAATAATTGGAAGTGCCTCAAACAATAACATTTTTGCAGGAAGCGTCTGCATTTTCATTCTAGGAGTCATCACAGCACGAATTACTGTATCATCAAACTCCAATGCCCTATGCAACAAATCGCGTTCATGTGATTCTAATGCTTCATCTCTATGTCCTTGATCAATTATACCTCTGATTTCATTTTCTGTTAATGCTGGTGGATGGTAGTCGCTTCCAGTAATTTTGATCATCACTCGTGTAATTCTCTCCAACGTCCAAACAATTGGATACATTGCATAACTAAACATCAACAAAATTCCGCTTGAACGTAATGCAACTTTAGTGGCATTAGCATTACAATATGTTTTTGGAGTAACTTCCCCAAAAATGATAATCAAAAAAGTCATAATTCCTACAGCAATACCTAATCCACTGTCTCCAAATAATTTTATTGCGACTACAGTTGCCAATGCGGATGAACCTATATTCACTAAATTATTTCCAAGATTTACAGCTGACATCATCCAACCTGGATTTGATTTGAGTTTTTGAAGTGCTTTGGAGCCTCTTCTTTTCTCTTTAAGCAATTGCTCTACAGTAGCTTGAGTGGTTCCTACCAATGATACTTCCAATCCACTAAAAAAACCTGAAAGTCCTATTAATGCTGCTAATGCACTAAGCTCCAACCATAATTCTACCAAGATATGACCCTCATGAAATTTTTAAATTTACATATATTACTCATTTAGTTTTTTTGCACCATCTTTTGGTTGCAATATTTCTACAAACCTTGGATTTAACTCTTAACTTGTTAAAATCACTCTTTTTTAAATTAATTATATGATTGAGGCTAATTTTTAGGAGGAATTGCAAATCTGTTTTCTGGATTTCTATGATAATCTACTGGTATCATGGCATCCTTTTGTCTTCCTGTGAGAATTCCTACTACAATGTCATCTTTTTTGATTATTTCTTCATCAATCAATTTTTTAATTCCAACAACTGATGCCCCCGATGCCATTTCACAATCAAAACCATTCAAACCTACAACAGACATCCCATCTAACATCTCAGAATCTGAAACTGTTGTAGCTACCCCGTTTGTAAATTCTAAAGCTCGTAGACCTTTTAAAATATTTGCAGGTCTGCCAATTTGAATTGCTGTTGCTTTAGTTTTTGGTTTTAATCCTTCTTTATCCAAATGATTATAATATCTGGAAATCAGTTCGGTATTTGGATTTCCTTTGTTCCATCTAATCTCTTCTCCTTCAAATTTCCCGTTATACAAATCAGATAATGTACTTGCACCTTCTGAATTTATTACTGCAATTCTTGGAATTTTTTTAATCCATCCCCACTCATATAATTCCATTAATGCTTTACCACAACTTGATGTATTTCCTAAAGCTCCTCCAGGATAAACAATCCAATCTGGAGATTCCCAATCCAAATACTCTAATGCTCTAAACGGAATTGTTTTTTGCCCTTCAATTCTAAATGGATTAATTGAGTTAACTGTGTATCCATCATGATTTTGTGCATCGTCTAATGATTGTTTTAACGCATCATCAAAATTTCCATCAACTTCTACAATTTGTGCACCAAATTGATATGCTTGGCTAAGCTTTCCTGGAGCAATTTGACCTGCAGGAATATACACATCACAATTCATTCCTTCATTTGCTGCAAACATTCCTGCTGATGCAGAAGTGTTTCCAGTAGATGCACAAACAATTTTTTTTGCACCAATCATTTTTGCATGGGTTACAGCTGTTGCCATACCATTATCTTTGAATGACCCACTAGGGTTGTATCCTTCAGGTTGTAACCATAAATTATTATTTGAAATTCCAATGAATTCAGCAGCTTTTGACATGTGATATGGTTTTGATTGCCTACCTTCTGCCCCGTCAAGAGATACGAGATATTTTGAACATTCATCCAAATTTTCAGTATCTATTTGGCAAAAGTTTAGTAAATCTCTAAATCTCCAAACTCCACTTTCATTGAAAATACTGCCTTCTGAATTTCTTCTTTCATAAAATACTTCTTTGAGAGACGATGATGGTTTGTTTTTGTATTTTACGTCTAACATGTGTCCTTTCTCACATTGAACATTTGTATTTTCAATGGGGTATTCTAATCCACATTGTGGATCAACACATTTTAGATAAGCGTCGCCTTGCATCGTAATTACAGATAATCGGTGATAATTTAAAGGAAATCATGTAAAAATCATTCAAGTTTAGATGTTTTTGCTAAACTTTAGATTGGATGGAATCTGATTATAATCATGGTTTCTTACGGGGAACATTTGAAAAAGATTCTCTCACAAACTATAGAATCACATAATTTTCTAAGAGAAATACAAGATAATCCTGGGGATTTAGATGTCATTAAGAAAGAATTGCTAAAAATTAACGGATTCATTAAAGTAATAACAAACAATATCGATGAGCACAAAATCCCTTTATCTGATTTTAAAAAATTAAAGTCCAAACTAAACTATTATTTAGAAAATTACTTCTTTGAACAAGAGATTGACACTATGACTTCGTTATACTCTGATGATGCTTATAGAATAAAAAACATGAGATTTAAAATAATTGAAGCCTTGGAAGATAAAAAAATGATTCAAAGCATGGAGGATTTGATACACCAACTATGACTGATGGAAAAAAATGTATGATTTGTGGATGTCGTGATCATAAAATTTTTGGATGTAATAGACATGTGGCAAAAAAATGTAGTTGTTATAATGATGGAAATTAACTGAAAATTGTTATTTTTTTTTAGGCCCTGATCTTTCGTGAAAATTCAAACAACATTTACATTCTTTTTGTACACATTCTGCCTCTTTATGATGACCACAAATACCGCATTCACAGCTTTTTGACATGATATAGATTATTTGATTTAGAATATAATTTATCCACTAATTTTTTATGAGTTTAAGGTCAAAATGAGACTATTTTTTGGATTTTGGCTTTTTTGCAGGTTTACCTTCTAATTCTTTTTTGATTTCTTCTGCTTTATTGTCTACTGCCTTGATTATTTCTTGTATTATACCATCCAAATCACTGTCTTCTGCCTCTGGTTCTACAGTACTTGCAATTTCATTGATCGTAGTAGAAATTTCAGAGCTTACATCTTCAAAACTTTCAGGATCCTCATATGCCGCATTGTATAGATTCTTCAGGTTATTTACGTGGCTTATTACTTGCTCTGTTATTACAATTTTGTAATCTGTTCCATTGACATCAAATTCTTTTGAACTCATAATGTTTTTTCAATATCTTTTGTTTATAATGTTTTCAGATAAAAATAAATGCTGTATGTAATTTATATTCTAAAACACTATGTAATCCAATGCTGAAGCATCACTGATCAATCTAGTGTGTTTTGAACCTACAACATAACCGTTTTTGATATCTTCTGCTGGTATCCATCTGTTTGTGGAAGTATAATGACGCTTTTCAGCCAATTCTCTTTCTATGGCTTCAATATCAAATTCAGCTTCTTCTACTTGCTGAGTGGTTAGGTGTTTTACAGTGACCAAAATTTTTGTTACTTTTACACGATCTCCAAATTTCCATTTTAGCACCGGATTTTCATCAGACACTTCTAGCACTTTGATCTTCATTTGCTTTTTACCAAATGCATCATGACTGATCAAAGCTCGTTCATCAGTAAATTCTTCAAAACTTATTCTTGAATTTACTTCTGCATCTGATACTGTCTCCAATAGGGATTCTGTAATCTTTTCAGATGGTTCGGCATCGATTCTTTCTTCAGACATACTATATCATTACATCTTATCCTTAAAAACGATTTGAAGAAATAGTCTAGTTAGGCACTAGTTCTTTGCTTTGTCTTAAATGGCATTTTACATTCTTGCAGTGAAATCTCTTCTCTAACCCCATCAATCTTTGCAAAAAATTTGCCTTCATATGTACAAACACAATCTGTTATGTCTAGAGATTCATCCCAAATTTTGAAATATTCTCGCAGTTCTCTCCCTTCATACTCTCCCACACCTATCCGTTTTTTTGATAAAAATTTGAATGCCAACAAAACATGTCGTTTTTTGTAAATATCAAATGTTTTAATCCATTCTAGGCAACGTTCAATTTGGTCTGCTGGAATGGGCAATGATGTACTAGTTCCAGACTTTGCCTCAATAGTAAATATGCTGCTATTTTCAGTATTTACAGCCAAAACATCTGGCAATGCAATACTGGGAGATCCTAGCCTGAATGCTTTCCAATCTTCTGTACTGTTGAATCTTTTTACGATGGTGTCTTCCCATTGGTATCCTCTCTGTCTACGTGTTCTTGCTGCTTTTTGATTATTTAGTATGGATTTTTCACCGTTTTTTTGTTTTGTAATGATTATTGATTGTAATTTTTTCCTCATTGGCATTTTATTCCTCTTTTAGATATAGTACAGTAGGTAATTATACAATATCTGTTGAAATTAGTTAGGTTATCTGTTTTTTAATAATGATAAAGAAGGTTTTGAACTCTTTTGAAACGAAACCATAGGCTTAAGTTTCAGATGCTTTAGGAAAAAATTTGTAGTTATTTGAAAGACAATTTCCTGACAAAAAAAACCATCTTGTTGCTATTGAGCGGTATTGGATTAGTTTTGTTTTGGCGAGGGATTTGGGAAGTATCTGCAAACTATTTTTCAGAACATGTTAGTCTTATTTTGGGATTGATGATTTTAATTATAGTTGCAATATATCAAAGAAGACAAATCTTTCAGTTTTTTGGTGCCGGAAAGTAGGATATAAGTAATTGAATATTACCTGTTTTAAGTCACAATTGCTTGAAAAACTAGGACATGATCAATAATTCTTGAAATTATTAAAAGATAATACACAAATTAAGACATTTTAAAATCTAAGGAATCATGGAATCTCTAAATGATTTGATAATTGAAGAGCTTCTGGAGCAACGAGATTTGAATTTGAATGTGTTAAAACATTTAGATTTTGAATTGGTAACGGATCCTACTGAAAAAGAAGTATGTGATATCAAAATATTGCAAAATGATACAATTGAAGAATTAAAAAAAATTGAACAGGAAATTGCTTTTTGGATATCTGAAAAATCATAAAATCCAATGAGTTTATCAAACCCAAATAAAACAAAATATTGTGCAAGAACTTGTAAAAAATCTAATTCACGTCAAACAGATTTTTGCAAAAGGATATGATGGCAATTCCCATATTCAGGAGGTAATCCCAACTAATGTTTCAGAAAAATTTCCAGTCGATGTGAATATTTTGAAGTATCTTCATAATTTTGCAGTTAAAAATCCAATTTATCACAATCACTATGAACAAGAGATCGATGGAATTTCTTGCACTGTATATGAGGGAGACATTAATGATTATTGGTTAAACAGCATAAAACACGGTTCAAGTTGTCAGCCGTTTTATCCTACATGGATAATGTCTGCATTTGTTATGGTTCAGATGGCAAAGCAGTTTGGTTATTCTGAATTAGTGGATATTGGTTCAGGAGATGGACGAATAGCATTTTGTGGAAATATTTTAGAGTTAAATTCTTACAGTATTGAAATCGATGAAGTATTAGTTGAATTACAAAACACTATTTGCAAATCTACAAAACAAAATTTTAATCCTATATGTCATGATGCATTAGAATTTGATTATTCGTCACTGAATCTGAAAAAACCTGTATTTTTTATCGGAGGTCTTGCCCAAATGGGAGGAGATGTTTTAGCTACAAGCATCATCGATAAAATCAATTTAATCATAAATCTAAATAATGATGCTGGAATTGTGTTTGCAGGAACGGATACAAAACGCCAGCTATCTGGGAATTTGGGGAATGGGGGTTGGAGTTCATTAATTGAAAAACATAATCTAAAAGTGATTGACACTGTGTCATTACCTACAATTTGGACATTTGATCAAGATGTTGAAACTCCGTACATATACACTGAATTCAAATAACTTGGAAAAAATAATTTCCGTCACGAATTCCACATTTTGATATTTTCACTGATTGCCCTATTTCTGGGATTTTAGAGGTTTTTGCCATTATTCTAATTACCTTTTCAAATTCAACCAGACAGAAATACTCATCATTTTGTCGTGAAAATTCTATGATTTTACCCACAAATATTCCTTCTTTTAGAAATATTCTTCCAAAACAATGATTGCAAAACTCTGATGGGGGCCATACAATTTTTTTACATTCCGTACATTCTGGAATACAAAATATTCCTCCATTTAGTTTTGATTCAAAATTCATGTTTCTAAAATTAATACTGTTGATGATGTAGCTGCAGCTGACATGTTATGGACTAGCCCTGATTTGGGATTATCAACTTGTCTTTTATCTGCAATTCCTTGAAGTTGTTGTGTAATTTCAATTGTTTGTGCTATTCCAGTTGCACCTAGTGGATGTCCTGAACCAATCAACCCTCCTCGTGGATTTATTTTAAAATCATCTGTACTGTGTAATTCATTTATTATTTGCATCCCATTACCATCCTCTGAAAATCCCAGGGATTCTAACGCCATAGGTTCACATACAGAAAATGCATCATGGATTTCTGCAACATCTATGTTTCTGATATTTTTGTTTGACATTTTCAGTGCTGTATGACCTGCCATTTTGGTTGATTCCATTGAACTGAATGAACTATTTTTAGTAAAACCTGCAGATATTGTTTTTTGACCAATTCCTGTAATCCACACGGGTTTGTCTGTAAGTTGTTTTGTTTTTTTCTCAGATGCTAAAATCATGGATGCACTTCCAGTACAAGGTCTTGAGCAATCAAGTAATCTAAGATCCTCTGTAAGTTTTTTAGAATTTATCACATCATTAACTGTGTATGTTTTCTTTGATAGTGCATTTGGATTTTCTTTTGCTTGTTTATGATTTTTTACAGAAACAATTGCTAATTGTTCATCAGAAATTGAGAATTTACGTTTGTATGATTTAGAAAATATGGATGCCCAAAATATGGGGTGTTTGTATTCTCCACGAGAGTCATCCCATTCTAATATTTGTCCTGGACTATCATATCTTTCTGCACCTGAAATTAATACCATGTCTGCAAGACCTGATGCAATGTAAGAATATGCTGATACGATGGAATTAGTGCCTGAATTACAGAGGCTCTCAACTGTGTGGGAGATCTTGGGCTGAATGCCTGACATTTCTGAAAGGATTGGAGACAAATATTTTGAATTGTTATTTGTAGATACCAACACTGCATCTATCTCATCTTTATTGATTTTTGAATTGTTTCTAAAAATCTCTTTTGTAGAATCTAGTAAAACTGATTCAATTTTTTTATCTTCCTTAGAAAAGGGTGTTATGCCATACCCTGCAATACCGACTTTGTTCACATCAATCATCCAAAAATGTTTTTTTAAATAATTTAAAAGAATTCATTGTTTCTCCAATGGGATTAAATTGTAAAATAGGTTGTTCAATTCCTGCATCAATAAAATTTGTCAGTTGCACTTTACATTCTTCAGAGGTTCCAGATATTGTTAGGGATTGAAGCATCGAATCAGTCACTAATTCATGATTTGATTTGAATCCTGACTTTTGAAATTCTTCAAAAATATTTGATGTTTCATTTTGGAATCCATTTTTTGCCAAAAATTCTCTATAAATATTTCCTACAGAAATGTAAAATGCTACAGTCTTTTTTGCACGTTTTACTGCTTCTTCTGAATCTTCTGAAACACAAGTGATTAGCTGACATGTAACATCAATTTTTTTCTTTGATTGCATTTTTGCAATCGTTTGTTTCATTTCATTTACTGGTCTTAGATAAAAAATCACGCCATCGCCTATATCCCATGCCAAATTCACCATTTTTTCATTTATTGCGGCAAGATAAATTGGGATTTTCTTTCTTTTTGGCTTGATAAGCAATGTAAAATTTTTTAGTTTGAAAATTTTTCCATCGTAATTCGCTGATTCTCCAGATGTAACAAGGCGAATTATATCTACATATTCCTTCATTCTTTGTATTGGTTTTTCAAATTTGTAACCATGGAATGATTCTACAATCGGCATGCTGCTGGTTCCAAGTCCTATGATCAGCCTTCCATTAGATAAAGTATCTGTCGTGACAGCTCCCATGGCAATAGTAGAAGGACTTCTGGAATAGATGTTGATAATTGATGAACCTATTTTTTGAGTGGTAGTCTTTGCTGAAACTGCTCCTAACATGGAAAAATTCTCCATTCCCCAAGTCTCAGGCACCCAAATAGCATCAGTATCTGTTTTTGATATTATCTCTGAGCACTGTAGCACCTCATCTATTGATAGTAGTGAGCCCAAACTGCATGCAATACGCATGAAATGCGTATGTCTTTTGGATATTCTAGTGTATCTGTTTCTGTGCTAGTTGACCTCTTCGCTAATTGTCTCTGGATGCTTCTCTTTAGATGGAATGGCCTAGTTTTACCATGACATTTCTAGAGAAAACCACCTCAAATGACTATAGGAGCACAGAAAGTGCCATATCTGATACTACTAAAATCCAGACAAGACTGGCAAGGAATCACTTTGATCTTTTCTGTAAAGCTGAATATGAAAACAGAACAGAATCTGAAGTCATAGCAGAACTCAAAATATACAGGGAACAATCAAACGAGGAGAAATTCCAAAAATAACTCAAACATTAAATGAAAAAGGAGTTAGTATTGTAACTGATTTTTTGGCAAACGCCCCTGAAGAAATAGATTGTACACTAACAGGTTATTTTGCTATTTGTTGTGAACATAAAATTTTGCCTGAATACCTGCTTCCTCCATTCAATATTCGAATAATTGTTTCTTGTCAATCAGATCAAATGGTAAGAGATTGGGCTAATCAATTATCATCATTGTTAAATGAAAACGGAATTGATACACAATTCAAAGATAATGGCTCAAATCTGGAAATAGACACTAGGGATAAGGAATCCTAATACTGGATTGCTGCGGTGATTATTTCAGGATCTGAATAAATAAAAAGATCAAATACTAGTTTGCCCTAAATTATACAATGAATGAGCCTAAAAATAGGCATTTAGCGACTAAAATTATTGGTACAACTGTTTTAGCAATAGGTTAATTTTGATTGAGGCTGAAGATTATCAGATCCAAACATAACCAATATCATTGAGTCAGCAGATATTCTTAGAAAAAAAGGAGATAAAGACAACCTTTTGGGATTATGCAACAAAATATGCTTCTGCAAGCAAGGATGAATCTTTCGTAGAGGAATTGGCATACTGTATGGTCACATTGCATAGAACTGGCGCATAATTTGTAATTTTATTTAATTATTTTATCTACTTCTAAAGCACATTCTTCCATGTCTTTGAAAGAATCCACTGAATACCATTTCGCATTTTTGAATTTCATTGTGTTTAGAATTCCTTTTTTTGCATAATCTGGAAATACAGTTTTCTCAATATCTCCCTTGTTTGGAAGGTCTTTTAGAATTCCTTTTTTTAAATGGTAAACCCCTGCATTCATCCATGTATTTGAAATTTCTTTTTTCTCTCTAAAATTTACTATCTTATCATTATCTGTTTCCAAAATTCCATATTTTGTTCTTAATTCAATTGCAGCAATTGCGTTTTCCTTTGTTGCAAGTTTTTTTAAATCAATGTCAGTTATAGTGTCTCCATTTATCACAAAAAATGATTCTTCGTTAAACATCTTGCCTGCTTTTTTAATTGCACCACCTGTTCCTAAAGGTGATTTTTCTATTGAAAATTTTATTTTGATTCCTACATCTTTCATGTTCAAATGATTTTCAATCATCTCTTGTTTGTATCCTGTACAAATAATGGCTTCAGTGACCCCAAATTTTTTCAAATATTTTAATTGCCATTCGATTATTGGAATATTTTTAATTGGGATTAGAGGTTTTGGAACATAATCTGTAATTGGTCTTAATCTTTTACCTCTACCACCAGCTAAAATAATTGCTTTCATCTAACTGGTTGTATTTTTTTTAGGTTTTATATTTTCAGAATTTACAAGATCTTCCATCTTTTTTGCAAATTCATTGTAGATCTTTTCTAGTTCCTTTAACGGCATCTCAATTCCCAATAACTCCATTGTTTTGTTCCAGGATTCGATATATTTTTCATCATCAAGGCCTTTGCCTAGAGTTTCAGCTATCGAATGAATTCCTTCAGTTTTTCCCAAGGCGTAAATTGCAATCTCTTTGTCTGTTAGCATTGAATCATTCACTTTCAGTCAAGTAGTAATGTAATTCAGTGTAGCATTCTACACAATATTCTTCAAAATCAGTGTGATCACAATCATATACTTTATTCACATTATTTTCACATTTTGCACAAGCGGGCATTTCAATCGTTTAGGATTTTTTGATTTTAAGTATGCCTAATCCAATCTGAACTAGTCCTGCAATAATTAATGGGACTGTTTCAGCAAGTATGCTTCGTCCTGATGCTTCTTCCATGGCTTCTGCATTTCCAATCACAACTGCTCCTCCTATAATGATCAAAATACCTGCAATAATTATCATGATGCCTAGACCTTTTGATGGTTCTTTTTTGGAAATGAAAAATGCAATAATCGGTAAAATCAATGCCGGAAGCCCCAATCCCATACCTCTAGTTTTATGATCAAATGGTATGAAACCATCACCACTATCCGTACTGTACCCTACAACTACATCCATGCCATAAACTACCAGTAATGCAATTGCAATGCCTGTAATGATCAATGCAGGGGTTAAAGCCATGAAAAATTTTGTTTTGAACAATTAATAAATCTAATTAGATCGTCTGACAATCATTTTGGGTTTTAATAATTCTAATTTATTTAACAATTCATTAATTGACTCTCCTTTCATTCCTACAATATTGGCATGCCCTAGTTTGCGTAATGGCTTTGAGATTTTCTTACCGTACATTTTCAAAAATACTCCTGAATTAGAGATGTCCAAAGGTAAGTATTCTCCCGTAAAACTCTCATCGCCTAAAATATTGTACATTATTGAATTATGAATTAGTTTGGTGCTGCCTAAATCTAATCCTAAAATCGCTCGCAAATGTTGTTCAAATTGTGATGTTTCGCTTGACTGTAAAGTATGGTGACCTGAATTATGGACCCTTGGCGCTATTTCATTGATCACAATATTTTCATCTTGAGTAACAAACATCTCTATCCCAAAAATTCCTGCACCTTTTAGTACAGACATTGTTTTTTCTGCTATCTCTTCTGCTTTTTTTGAAATCTCTCTTGAAACTCTGGCAGGTGCAATAGTTTCCCTCAAAATATTTTCATGATGAATGTTTTCAACTAATGGATATGTCTTAATTTGACCTTTCGTGTTTCTTGAGGCAATAACTGAAACTTCCATGATAAATGGCACAAATTTTTCTAAAAGGAGTGGCTGTCCTTTAAAATAATCATATGCCTTTTGTATTTCATCTTTAGAATTAATTTTAAAATTGCCTCTTCCATCATAAGCATCTCTGCGAGCCTTTAACATTGCTGGGATGCCAAATTTTTGCAAACCTGTTTTAACATCATCCATATTTTTTATTTCCACAAATTCAGGAACCGGAATATCATGTTCAAGCAAAAATGATTTTTGTAAGAATTTATCTTGGATTATTTTTAATGTTTCAGGAGAAGGGTTGATTTCAGCTTTATCTTCAACTGATTTTAAAACATCACTGTCTCCTGATTCAATTTCATATGTAATGATATCTGATTTTGTTGCAAGTTCTATTATGGCATCTTTATTTTTAAAATCTGCAATAATCTGTGTTGCTCCAACTTGTGCTGCTGGGCAATTTTCAGTAGGATCTAACACAATAATTTCAGATATCTCATTGGGCATTTTCTTTGCAGCCTCTGCAATCATCATTCCTAGTTGACCTCCGCCGATAATTCCTAGAACTTTTGACATTACAAGAAGGGTGTTTTTGGATTAAAAATATCTAATGTTGCTCAAAATATTTGTTGATTTTTTTGCAATAGAATTGTTAATTACTCGCTAGTTTTTTCTAATATTATGGCATATTCCAAAAAACCTTTGGTTGGAATTATCATGGGGTCTAGCTCAGATAGTAGAATAATGCAAGGTGCAGCTGAAATTTTAGATGAATATAAAATTAAACATGAAGATCAAATTGTATCGGCGCATAGAACTCCTGCCAGATTATCAGAATATGCAAAACATGCTGAAAAAATGGGATTCAAAATAATAATTGCAGGTGCAGGTGGGGCTGCGCATTTACCGGGAATGATTGCATCTCATACAACAATACCTGTTATCGGAGTTCCGATACTTGTATACAATGATAAACATCCCAAAAAAACAGATATGACAAAATTTTCTGCATTTGGGGGATTGGATTCATTGTTGTCTATTACCGAAATGCCTTCAGGATCTCCTGTTGTTGCTGTCGGTATTAACAAAGCAGGAAATGCGGGGATTTATGCAATGAAGATGCTTGCAAATGAATTTCCAGATTTAAAAAAGAAATTAAAACAACACAAATCCAATCAACACAATTCAGTTATGAAAGAATCTAATCAGTTAAAGAAACAAGGTCTTTCAAAATTTGCCAAAAGCAAATTCAAGTAAATTATGTCAATAGCGTGAATTGAATATTTTTTTCTTTTAGTGCATCAATTAACAATTGAGCTTGCTCTCTGCCTTGTGTTTCCAGACTCAATGTTACCCCTGCAGAACCTGCACTGATTGCAGAACTGAGTCTGTCATGAACTACCTCTACAATGTTGGCATTTGCTAAAGTAATTTCATCAACAATTTCTTTGAATGCTCCTGGCCTGTCAGGCAATAAAATAGATAATTTGAGTAGACGTCCCATTCCGGCAAGACCTTTGTCCACTATTTGTCCTAGCAGATACATGTCTACATTACCTCCTGCTAAAACTGCTACTACTTTTTTTCCAATTGCTGGTTTTTTTGATATTAGATAAGCTAAACTTGAAGCTCCTGCAGGCTCCACTACAAATTTCATCCTCTCCATTAATAGAAACATGGCTTTGGTGATTTCTACATCATCAACTAGAACTATTTCATCGATGAGTTCTTTGATGATTGAAAATGTTAATTGTCCTGGAACTTTTACCGAGATGCCGTCTGCTATGGTTCTTTCTCCTCCGCTAGCGGTAATTGATCCTTGTTTCACTGAATCATACATTGCTGGAAATGATTTTGATTGAACTCCTATGACTTTGATTTGAGGATTACTTTCTTTTATTGCAATTAATATTCCGGCTGCCAGTCCTCCTCCTCCTATGGGGAGATAGATCTCATCTACATCTGATAATTCATCTAAAATCTCAAGACCAATAACACCTTGTGCTGCTATGACTTGAGGATCATCAAATGCATGTATCATTGTTGCCCCTGTCTCTTTTGCTATTTCTTTTGCTTTGGAAGATGATTCATCATAGTTTACTCCTTCCAAAATTACTTTGGCGCCATACCCTCTTGTTGCTGCAACTTTAGCTGGTGATGCATTTTTTGGCATTACAATAGTACAAGGTATTTTCTCTAATGCAGATGCAAATGCAACTCCTTGTGCATGATTTCCTGCTGATGCTGCAACAACCCCGTATTTTTTTTCTTCATCTGATAATGATTTGATTTTAAAATATGCTCCTCGAATTTTAAAAGAACCTGTCTTTTGTTGAAATTCTGCTTTTAGGTAGATTTCCGAACCCGTCATCTCACTAAATGTTGGAGAATGAATAAGTGGTGTTTTCCTTATTTCATGACCTCGTAAGGAATTTGCTACAAGTATGTCATCATATGATGGGTTCATTGGAAATGTTGCTATGGATTTACTGTATTTGACTTCTTCTATACAAAATTTGCATCTTTAGTCAAATTTTATGCGTAAATTATCAGGTATGGCTAAATAGTTGTAAACAGTTCTTCAAAATATATCCAGGAACCGGATCCTCCCCTTTGAGATAATTTCTCATTTTCCGGTTTCTTGGTTTATAATTTAATAATAGTTTCTAATTCTGATAAACGTTTCAAGATATTTTCTTTTGTTGAATCAGACATCTTTCTTGGATCAAAGACTCCTTCACGGTTGCCGTTTTTGATAAATTCCAAATCTAACGTTAGTAAACATCCTTCTTCTCCTGCAACTAATCTAGGATCATCTATTAACACATTTGATGTTTGATAAGTTTCAACTAGCAACGAATCAAGTTCTGAAAAAAGTTTAGATTTTTTTTCAGACAGTTCTTGAAAATCAACATTTGTCTCCTTTTGAATTTCTTCAAAAACTTTTTCTCTAAACTCGTCATTTTCATAAAATACTTCAAATAATTTTTGATGATCAAAATCTTTGTAACCTAATTCTTTTAGTTTGTTTAAAACGATTTGATCACTGTTATCTGAGAATTGTTCTTGTTCATTTTTTGTCAGATCTACAATTTCAGATAGTTCTTTTTGGCAATCAATCACTCTTTGAACTGGCTTGTAGTATAGTAAAACATGGAATTGTAATGATAAATGACCTGATAGCAAATAACTGCCTTCCTTAATCTCAAATTTTGTGAAGATTCTTCGGACATCTTGATTATTAGTAATTGAGACATCTTGTACAGACCATTCTTTTAATGAATCATTAATTTTTTGAAAATAATCTGAAATTAATTTTGGATCAAATGTTTTTTGTTCTGTTACTGTTGAATCTCCCATCATAACTTTCACATCGATCATTTTTGTAAAATCAATTATTTTTGGAAGAAATGCTTTTTGAATCGATTCATTTTTTTCATTTAGCAGATGGATGAATTCATTGGATGATCTTGAACCTAATCTCACAAAAAATAGAAAATAATTGCACTCCTTAAACCTTCATCATTAAATCTAAATAGATTGGATGGGTATTATAGGCATGAATGCATCTGATACTGCTTGTGACAATTGTGATGGAATCATCATAGAATATTACCATGATGGCTACAGGGGGAGAAGGGGTAAATGCTCTAAATGCAGTACAGATTTTCCCTTGGATTGAGATAAAAAATGACTGAAAAAAAACAAGAATCAGAAAAAAAAGATCAGGGAATTAATGTAGTAGACATGTTGCTTAGTAAGAATAAGAATGAAATCTTAGATTCTGATACCATGATTTTAGAAACTCAAAAACGTGTTTGGGCAGCTCTCAAAAAAGGATATGAATACAGTGGATTAATTGATGAATCTGAAGCATTTCTAAGAAAAAATGTTTTTTCAAAATTAGACATGGTTGTACTCTATGTTGATTTGGTCGGATCTACAACAATGACATTAGAAATGCCTGCAGAAAAAATTGCGATTATCATAAGTTCTTTTTCTCAAGAAATGGCAGCAGTAATTAGACAACATCATGGATATGTTTTAAAATTTGTTGGTGATGCTGTTGTAGGGTTTTTTGTAGGAGAAGGAATGCTTGCCTCAGATAATGCTGTAACCTGTGCAAAATCAATGATATCTATAATTCAAAAAGGCATCAACCCTATTTTGAATCAATATGATTATCCTGATTTAATGGTGAAAATTGGATTAGATTTTGGTCAAAATATTGTTGTACGATATGGTGCTGATGTTGTAAACTCTCATGTTGATTTAATGGGACCTGCAATGAATATTGCTGCAAAAATTCAAAATTTGGCAAAACCCAATCAAATTTTAATTGGCTATGATGTCTATCGAAGATTACATCCAAAAACACAAGAACAGTTTTCATTAATAGTTTGGAAAAAAGATGAATGGAAATATCGCTCCAGAATAACTGGCGAAATTTATAATGTATATGAATTCAAAGGATAGTTTAATTTTATAATTATACTGTAAACTTGTCAGGACACTCTACATGTTCATAATGATGCTCTGTGAATTTTTCTTGGACCACATAAATTACAATTTTGTGTAGATCTTGTTCTTCAATCTCTTTTTTACATTTCAAACATGATTTCTTTGATTGATCCATCTGATCATCGATCTAAGTAGGGAATCTATAAGGATCTGCGATCAGCTCAATTTGAGCTAAAATGCCTGAAGTTTAACTAAAGAGTATATCAAACGACTAAAGCAAGCCACAAATATAGCAAATATTGATGAATAACATGGATAATTTAGTAACAAATCACCTTCACGACCTTTATGGATTAAATCCAAACATTCCTCATTTAGCATTCCAATTTCCAAGACTGCCCCCAGGCTTATCAAATACTATGTTTAAAATTCAAGGAAATCCCATGAAGGAACAATTTTTGCAAAATGCTGATACAATGGCTCAAAAATTGCAAGGATTTCAACACATGTATCAACAATATGCTGCAGGTTTACTTACGATGAATTCAATAGTGATTCCACCAGGACATCCAGCATATACCAGACAAAATTCTATCAAAACACTTCAAACTGAAAATGATAAACTATTAAAAGAAAATCTAGAATTAAAGAAAAAATTAGAAAAAGAAAATAATTCTAAATAAAACACTAGTTCTAAAAACTGTAATTAGTCAATAGGCTTATTAATTTCAAAATATAGTTTGATCATGGTCAAAACTCCTGCAGAAAAATGGAAAGATGCTGTTGTGAAATATAGAAAACAATGTCAAAAAATTTTAGAAATATCAAACAGTATACGATATGCAGGTATTGTTAATGCCTATGGTAGAACATTAACTGGAATGATCAAACCCAATCTCAAGCCTCTTTTACAGTCAGAAGATTTCAAAAATGAACTGTTTGTGATATCTACATTGATTTCTCTTAGAAGAAATTCAGTCAGCGCAATTGGAAAGTTAGAGCATGTGGTATTACAACATCAAAAAATCTCAATCTTGATTTTACAAAAAAATAATACAACATTCTATGTGTCTATTGATAGAAAAGAAAAAGACTTAGAGAAGATTATCTCTTTAATTAAAAAGACAATCTAAGCTGGTGTAAATCCTTGATATCCGCCTGTTTGTTGATCTTTATCTTCAAAGCTAGGTTCGAATAATGAAATAAGATACTCATCAGGATCTAATATTACTGCATTTTTTCCTGCATCTTTTTCAACAATATCACGATGAATTGTGACTCCTTTTGCTTTTAATTCCTCAACAGCAGACTGTACATCACCTACAAGAAAACCGATGGTAATTCCATTTTCAATTGAACTTCCAGTGTGTTTTTCTGTCAATGATGCTGGATGTAAACTCAATAAAGCACCAGATGTACCCAAATCAACCCAGGATCTTCTTTGATTTCTAATAGGAAGACCTATGATTTCATGGTAAAATTGTAGGGATTTGTCAATGTCTTTAACTGCTAGAATAACATTGCCTACTTTTTTGATGTTCACAGATATACTAGCCAGAAGTTCTTTAAATCCATTGCGTCATTGCACTTCAACCATAGTTTCAGTCCTATCCACACCGCTGATTCTTTGTATTTGATTTGCTACTTCTTTAATCTGAATCAATTCCTCTACATCAATTATGGCTACTGCGTCAAATTGACCGCTTGTTGGAAATGAATCTGCAACGGATGGGATTTTCTTTAATCGTGCAGCAATTAGTTTTTTTGGAGATTTTACCAAAATTATTGCTCTTACCATCCCATGTTAACCTCCACTTCAATTAGAGTTTCTGTCGTGACAATATCTTTGATTTTTTTAAAATCGATCACAGTGTTGTTAATTTCATCAATATTTCCTTGTAAAAGAACACTGATGTCTGCTCTTCCTGCAACCACCATGATTTGTTTGATGATTTTTCTCTTTTTCTTGAGTATGGCAACTACAGAATCTACTTTTCCGGGTTTTATCGTGATTAAACATAGAGCACGCATGATTAGACTACGTCACCGAATCTGATAAAGATTCCTAGTCAAAGGCTTCTTGAGAACGAGCTTCTTCAAGATAAGCACGTCTTTCCTCATTGACTTTCTCTTGATCAATTTCAATATCATCATCAACTATGACAATGCCCATATCTCCTGAGGAATCGTCAATACTGTTCTTAGTTTTAGCTTTTGTTGCTTTAGCTTTTGTTGCTTTAGCTTTTGTTGCTTTAGCTTTTGTTGCTTTAGCTTTTGTTGCTTTAGCTTTTGTTGCTTTTTTTTCAGGTGCTTTCTTTGTTACTTTCTTTGCTGATTTTTTTTCAACCATGAATGTCGAAAATCAAGAGGTAGGGTGGCTTTTAAAGATTATGCAGAATGAAATTTGCATAAAAACGATCACCTATAATCGATCAACTAGACTATCTGAGTCAATAATTGACTCATGACTGGATTTATCATTAATTGATCTGTGCAATTACTATTGGAGGTGAAAAGACATAGCAACATTAGCAGATTACCAAACAATTGGAGATAGTGCATCATTGGCAAAAATAGGTGATCAGTCATTTACAATTACATTTGTAGAAGATTCAGATTATACTCAGGGTGAAAATATCACTAAAGGAATAAAGATCACAACTAAAGAAATGTTTGAGATAGACGGAAATTATTTTAACAAATTTCACACAACACGTGTAGCCATAGTTAATAGATTCAAAAATGAGAAACTCCGCGAAGATATCAACATAAAACAAATTCCACTAGGTCCCGTAAAATGCATCTCTGAAAAATCCGCATCTGGAAAAAATTTCTTTAACCTAGTAGATGCATAGTATGAAACTCTAGAAAGGTTTTCCACCTTTTCTTTATTTCTAAAGAAAAGGGAATAAAATGAAAACCAATACTTGTAAGATGAATTTCTACTTAATACTATTGTAATTTTCAAAAATTACTGACTAATTATGGATAAAACAGTGCCGCGGGCGGGATTTGAACGCGCGACAGCCCGGTCTTCAGCCGAGTGCTCTCCCAGGCTGAGCTACCACGGCACTTAGAAAAAAAGGATAATATTGAGGAATTAAAGTTTGTCTTTTCAGATCTTCCAAGGAATATCGTCTTTATTTTTTCGTTTATTGATTAGACGCCCTATTACAAAAAACAAATCAGACAACCGATTAAGATATTTGATGCAATTGGAGTTAATTTCGTCTTTTTCACTTAATTGAACTGTTTGTGATTCTGCTCTTCTTACCACTGTTCTTACATACTGCAATTGTGCTGCAGAAACATCACCACCAGGCAAAATAAAATTGGTAAGGGGGGGCAACTCTGATTCAAATTTATCAATATAATGTTCTAGCTTTTCAATCATGTCTAATGATACCCTGTTTTTTACATCATTGAGATTGGGATTTGAAAGGTCTGCTCCTACAAGAAATAGATCATTTTGAATTTCAGTTAAAATCATTCTAATATCCTCATCTAACGAATTACTCAACACTACACCTAGAGCAGCATTAGCTTCATCAACAGTACCATAAGAAATGATCCTGGGATGTGATTTTGATATCCTGTAATTTCCTTGCAATCCCGTATTCCCATCATCTCCAGTTTTTGTATATATTTTCATCACCCTGTTATTTTTGAAATAACTATTATGTGATTCGGATTAACAATATGAAAATTCATTAGTAGAAAACATCTCATTTCATAACATCATGACAATTGATTTTTTCAAAACTGCTGCAAATCTTAAAAAAGTCAAAAGACAGGGGTGGATAGATAAACTATCTCTAGAACACCCCGAATCAGTAGCTGATCATTCATACTCTATGGCAATAATGGGCATGATACTATCAGATATTGGAAATTGTGATTCTGAAAAAATCTTGAAAATGATTTTACTACATGATTTGGCAGAATCTGAAATTGGAGATTACACTCCAGGACAGATTACCTCTGAAGAAAAAAGAAAACTAGAAGATGAAACATTTTATAAAATTTCAGAGAATCTGCCTGCGGACATAAAATCACAATATCAAAAAATCTGGGATGAATACCAAGAAAATAAATCATATGAATCAAAGTTGGTACATCAGATTGACCGCTTGGAGATGGTCCTTCAAGCAACAATATATGAAAATGATGGCCATTCTAAAGAAAATCTATCCTCATTTATTGAATCAGCCAAACAAGACATTACAAATCCTAAATTAAAAGAATTATTTAGAAAGATTCTGGAAAACAATTAGAGATGTCCAATACTGAAAAGGATGAATTAATTGAGGCACAAAAACAAGTAATTGGAATATTGTTTGAAGTGATTAAAAGACAACAAACCAACAGTGATCTTGATGAAGAATATTTTCAGATTATTTCAAAAGGAGAGAAAAATGAGATTCGCATCAAAGAGATTCAAAACGAAAGAACAGAAAATGCAAAAATTGTAGGCAGGTTGTTAGAACAATTAGAAATCTAATTTCCACAACTACAATCATCATCAGATATTATTCTAAGATGGGCTGTTTGTTGATATTTGTCTTGAATATAATTTGCCATATTCACAATTCTGACTCGAGGCTCTTTTGTAGTCCAATGCCCTTCATTTTCAAACCAAAACTCTATTTCATCAAGATCATATCGTTCATTTTGCTCAACAAGACCTTTAAAGATTAATTTTATCTCCTCAATTTCAGATTCGGATAATTTTGATTTATCCTCAACCAATGTACTGATTTCATTTAATTTGATTATTACTGGATTTGTTAGTGGCATATTTTCTCATACGTTCAGATTCTATAACAATCTTTAGAAGATAAATTGTTATAGCAACCAAGTTAATTGAAATACATGCAGTATTTTCAGGCTTTAAAATTAGGTCAGAAAAGGGTTGCAGAGGCCAGAGAATATCTAAACACTTTGACTGACGGTAAAGCAATGCCCGCACTAGCACTGGTAGATACCAAATCCAATGTATGGAATCCCGTAGGTGAGGAGAACCTTTATGCGTTTGTTGATGAGTCGTCAGGTTTTATTTTGACTGATAGTAGTGGGTATATCCTTGCACTAGTGGATAAAACAGGGTCGTCAAAAACCATAGTTCAAGGAGTGACAAAGCAACAAAAGGAGGTTTTGGAAAAAGCATTTGAAAAAGACAACATTCCAAAATTTGAGGGTAAAGTAATCTTGCCTGTCTAAAGAAAAAACGTAAGCTTTAGTTATGATATAGTATCCAGAAATAAAATGGGCAAATTTTCTCAAGAAATTGAAGTCAGAGGTCATTTGATTGACTCGTCAATTTTGACGAAGATCTTTGATAAAATTATGGATCTTCATGGGGAATTTGAGGTAGAAGAAATTGAGATTGGTAAAAAGAAAGGGGATCATTCTTTTGCACGATTACTAGTTACAGGAAAGAATCAAAAACATCTGGATGAAATTTTAGAAACAATTTATCGATTAGGAGCAGTATCAAAAATTCAACAAGAAATCAAACTAAAAAAATCTCCAAAAAATTATGTAATGCCAGATGATTTTTACAGTACAACAAATAACCACACAAGTATTTTTTACAAAGGAAAATGGATTCAAGTAGAAAATATGATGATGGATAAATGTATAGTTGTAAAAGGAAACAGAGCATTTTGTGTTCCAGTAAGAGATGTAAAAAAAGGAGATAATGTGATTGTGGGAGAAAGCGGAATCAAAATTACCCCACCAGAGCGTCCAAGAGAAGGAGTCAATGTTTTTGAATTTATGGGAAGTTCAAGTTCCAGCGAGAGACCAACTCAACACATTGCAAAAAAAGTAGCTGATGATATTTACAATACAAAGAAAAAGGGAGGAAAAATCGTCATCGTTGGAGGTCCTGCAATTGTACATACAGGAGCAGATGATGCTGTATCATATTTGATCAAGGCAGGATACATTGACGGAGTATTGGCAGGAAATGCATTAGCAGTTCACGATATAGAGTATGCGACTCTTGGCACATCCCTTGGAATGAATGTTCATGATGCAACACTTGCTTATCACGGGCATAGAAATCACATGGATACAATCAACGCAGTTTTCAAAGCAGGCTCTATTGCAAACATGGTAAAAAGTAAAAAACTAACCAAAGGAATCATGTATGAATGTATAAAAAATAATATTCCATTTGTTTTGGCAGGATCAATTAGAGATGATGGTCCTCTACCAGATGTAATAACAGATGTTGCACAAGCACAGCGAGAATACAAAAAAATTCTAAAAGATGCAAGTATGGTGATAATGATTTCAACTATGCTGCATTCTATTGCTACAGGAAACATGCTACCTGCAAATGTCAAAGTGATTGTAGTGGATATCAGCCAGCCAACCGTTACAAAATTAATGGATAGAGGAACTTGGCAAGCTATGGGAATTGTATCCGACGTGGGTGCATTTTTGCCAATGGTTGCACAACAAATCAAGAAAAAGAAATGATTAAGGAGACAGTCTAGGATACCTCAAAACCAAGTCATCTGAACCATCATGGACAAATAAAATAAATGTAAAAAATATGACTGAGTGTAAAAAATACTTTCTTAATCTATTTCAAACAGAATTTTTAATAAAGGATTACAATATGTTAAAAATTTTAAATTAGAATTTAACGATTTCGTATAATAAAACTGGATAAATTCTACGCTTTTCTTAAATTGAAAATTCATGCAAGGATTTTATTAAAAATGAAGAAATATCTTTCATATTCTCTAGGATTGTTGTTTTTAGGACTATTAGTCAATCCAGCATTTGGGGAAGTGACCAGTCTTTATACAAACAATGATTCATTTTTGATGGGGGATAAAATTGAATTTTCAGGTACTGTTGAAAAAGAATCTAATGGACTAGTAACAATCGTGATTCAAGATCTAAATAACGAATTTGTGTTGTTAACACAAGCAACGATAAACCATGATGACACTTTTGAAAAAAGTATACAAATCGAGGAAACATTTACTCATAATGGAATTTACAACGCAACAGGTTTCATTCTAAACATGACTAGAGGAGTCACTTCAGAATTTAGTGTGTCATTAGATGAAAATAAAATAATCGACGAAATAATTTCAGAAGAACTAGAAGATAAGGTAATTGAGAATGCACAAATTATAATTCAAGGAAATGAACAAGATGTTCCATTAGAGAACGTAAAGATCATAAATAGAGATTTTGTTGATTCTAATGTCCAACCATCTTATTACGTTAAAAGATATTATTCTGAACCTGCATACAAGAGTTGGTTTGATAGGAATTATCCTGGACAAACAATTGAAGAAACCGTGGGATACACAGACAATGTAGAAAAAATAAAATCAGCAGTAAATGACATTATGGATAATAAAATTATTCCAGAAGTACAAGCATCATCAATTGTTACATCTAATCATAATAGTGATGATTCAGATATTGCACAAATTACATTGATTTTAGCCGCATTAGGTATATTATTTGGAGCAGTGTACGGCGTTAAAAAACAAGTAGATAATAATTCAAGACAAATTTCAATTAACAGAAACAGTATAAGCATTCCAAAAATCATCCATCACAAGTTTGATCCTAAAGAGATCCTTGAGACAAGATTGGTCAAAGGTGAAATCACTTTGGAAGAATATGAAAAACTAAAATCAAAATTAGACTAACTATGAAACAACTGTAGAACTTGGGGTTTCTTGTAAGAAATCCTTTCTCAATTTACCGAAAAAGTCAGCAATCATATCAATACCTGCAACCACTTTAGGAGCATTCTTTTTTACAAATTCAATTTTTTCTATGCTGGATTTTGGTTTGTTATCCAGATAATTTTGATAGACTTTTGCTCCATCATAGTCTACATATGCAATCCTTGCACTAAAGTCTGTTCTCTCTAAAACAAGGCTATCACCACCAACTATTGCAGTGTGATAAGGGTGGACAATCAAAGATTCAGATAATTTTTGAGATGTAAAGATATTAGATTTTTGCAAATCAGGGGCATATGAATTAAAATCAGCTAAAAGATAGAAAGTAGCATCAGGTTTTGTTACTTTTACTCCTTCAATTGCAGTAAGAGCATGATGAGTGTATTCGCCCATTATTTGATGAATGTTTCTTGTAACTTCAAAATATTCATCCATTTCTTTACTGATTTCAAATCCTGCAACAGCAGCGTGTTGTATTGGAGTTGATACTGCAGTATATTCAGTTGCAAGAATTTTTTTAAACTGCACCCCAAGATTCTCAGCATGTTGTGGAAAAACAACATAGCCCAAACGATACCCGCCAGCAGCGTGTGATTTTGATAGACCATTTGTAATGAATGTTCCTTCAGGATAAATTTTTCCCATACTGACAAATTTTGAAAAATTGTATGTTGTTTGAGCATAAATTTCGTCAGAAATCACCGTAATGTTTTGTTCTTTACATATATCAGCAATTTCCTCTAGCTCTAGTCGATCATACAATAATCCCGTAGGATTATTTGGATTGTTTAAAATCAATATCTTTTGTCTGTCTTGTAATCTTAATGCTAATTTCTTTAGATCATTTGGAGATATTTTTTTGTTAGCTCTAGTAGGCAACATGTGGTAATTTTTTTTGAGAAATCGGATTTGAGGAAGATATCCTAACCATGCAGGAGTAGGCAAAATTACAGTCCCGTGTAAAATTTCTAAAAGATTAAAGATCAGTTCTTTTGTTCCAGGGCCAACATAGATTCTTTCGGGGGAGACATCCATATTGAAATAATGTTTGTTGTATTTAGAAATGGCATTTCGTAATTCTGTGATTCCAGATATAGGGGCATATGCTCCCTTGTCAACATTTTTGATTAATGCTTCCTGAATTAATTTAGGGACAGGAAAGGGAGATTGACCAAATGCAAATCCATAAAATCCAAAACTACATTCTGCATGAGGACAGTTTGAATGAAATTCTTGCAAAAATGTGTTTAATTTGAGATTCTCAGGCATCTCAATGTCTTCTACCTGCTGATCAACTACAAATTTCAATAATGTTACCAACAGGGACAGGCATTATAAACAAATCGAGAAATAATAGATAACAAATAGATAGATTTCATCAACTTATTTTTTCAATTTCATCTAAAACTTCAGGATTTTCCAAAGAAGACAAGTCTCCAAGTTCCTGGCCTAACAATTTGGATTTTAATAATCTGCGCATAATTTTTCCTGTTCTGGTTTTCGGGAGGTCTGATAATTGAAAAAGTAGTTTTGGTCTTGCCAACTTGCCAATTTTTTCTACCACATAATCAGAAATTTCAGAGACAGACAATTTTTCAGAGACGTTAGATACAAAAAATACTACAATTGCTTCACCAGTGATATCATCAGGAATTGCAATTGCTGCAGCGTCAGAGATTTTTTCATTGGATATAACAACATGTTCAATTTCAGCAGTAGACATTCGATGACCTGATACGTTAATCACATCATCAGTTCTTCCACGCATATACCAAAGACCATCCTCATCCACATACACATAATCCCCATGAAACCAAACATCTTTAAATTTAGACCAATATGTTTTCAAATATCTTTCATCATCATTTAACAGACCTCGTGTCATAGCAGGCCAAGGAGATTTTATTACTAAATAACCATTTTTGCCTCTAACAGAATTTTGATTCTCATCAACTACATCCAAATTCATTCCAGGTACCGGAATTCCAACAGTAGATGGTTTTAGTTTCATTCCAGGAAAAACAGACAACATTGCGCCACCAATTTCAGTTCCTCCAGAAAGATTCATGATAGGAATTTTTTTATTTCCAACTTTTTCATACAGCCACCACCATGAATCCTCATCAAGAGGTTCACCGGTGGTTGGAATGTTCCTGATTTTATCTAATGAAAATAATTTAGACGGTTTAATGTTATTTTTTTTAAACAATCTTACAGCAGTTGGAGATATCCCAAAGATTGTTGCACCATATTCCGATAACATCCTCCAAAGTCTATCAGATGTGGGAAAATCTAATCCTCCATCGTAAATCACAGCAGATGCGCCAATCATTAAAAGACCATAGATATTCCATACGAGGCCAGTAATCCAACCAATATCTGCAGGCCAAAATAGCGTATCTTGTGCCTGCAAATCAATAAGATATGCTGCCTGATGTCCCGCAAACACCGAAAACCCACCATGAGTATGAATCACGCCTTTTGGTTTGCCTGTAGTGCCAGAAGTATACAAGATAAACAAAGGATCCTCAGAATCTAAAATTTCAGTATCGCAAGAATCGCTCTGAGTAGATACAAGTTTGTCGTAAAAAACAATGTTTTCAGATTCAGCATATTCATCAATTCCTTTGTATGGTACCAGTATTGTTTTTTCTACAAATGTATCGACAAGTGCAATTTCCATAGATTTTTTTTGAGAAACAGGTTTTCCTTTACGATAAAAACCATCTGAAATTATTAAAAATTTAGCACTACAATCTTTTAGTCTCACATGTAATGATTCTGAACTATATCCAGAAAAAATTACAGTTTGTATTGCACCTATTTTTGCTGCAGCAAGTATAGATAAAATTGCTTCTTCAATCATAGGCAAATATATTGCAATAACATCTCCTTTTTTTGCCCCCATTGACTTTAATCCATTTGCAAGTTTTGAGACTTTTGAATTTAATTCAGAATATGAAATTTTTGATTTTTTGCCATCTTCAGATTCAAAATAATATGCAATTTTTTCAGGAGATTTTTTAGCAAATTTTTCTACAGAAGATTTGCAAAGATTTGTTTTTCCGTCAACAAACCACTTTGACCATGCTATCCCTTTTGAGTTATCCAATATTTTTGTATATGGTTTATCCCAAACTACACCAATGTCTTCATCTACTGATTTCCAATACCATTCTAAATCATTTTTAGATTTATCAGATAAATCATTCAACGTCAAAAGATTATGCTTTTTCATAAATTTGTAAATATTAGATTCCTGGATTTGTTTTTCAGTTGGAACAAATTCAAAATCAGACAAGGTTTCTTTTTTTAGATTATGACACAGTAAAAAGATTTTTTTATGAAATATCTATCCCAAGACGTCTAGCGCATGCAATAGATGATTTACCTACATCTTCATTAATTCCAAATTGAAGTAATTTTTCTGTCCATCCGGTTTGTATCCCCATTGTGTTTTCACGATAATATTCTCTTAAAATCACGCCTATTTCATCATCTAATCTGTGCCTAGTAGCATCATTCATGCCTGCTTGAAGAATGGTAGCATCAGACATAGCCAGAATTTTGATAAATTCTATATCTTCAAGAGATATTTCAGGCATTAGATACCAATTTGTTTTTTTAACAAATTCAAAGTTAATGTAGGATCTGCCTTTCCCTTTGTTTTTTGCATAACTTTGCCCACCAAATAATTAATTGTCTGAGGGTTTGACCTTGTTTGCTCAACAGCTTGTGCCTCTTCAGAGATTACCTGTGTTATAATTCCAGACAATTCAGATTCATCAGAAACATTTCCAAGATCTAGTTCTTTGATTATTATTGACAAATCTTTTCCAGTTTTCAGAATCTCATGTAATGCATTTTTTGATGAATTTCTAGATAGTTTGCTAGACTGAATAGAATCTGCTAGATCTTTTAAATGATGAGGTGTCAATTTTGATGCTTCTCGTTTTTCTCTTGTGTCTACTAGTCCCATCAAATCAGTTGTGATTATATTTGCAATTTCTTTTGCATTTGATTCAGTGTGAGAGTCTTCAAACAAATCAGAATAATACTTGTCAGAGGATAGCACGTCAGCTACCTGTGCAGGAATATGATATTTTGAAACATATCTTTCTTTTTTAGAGACGATGCTTTCAGGCATTTCAGAAATTAATTTTGTTTTAGTTGCAGGATCAATTATGACCCATGGAATATCGCCTTCCAAAAAGTAACGATAATCCAATTCCTCTTCTTTAGAACGGGATGATACAGTTATCTTTCTTTTATCATCCCAATGACGTGTTTCTTGGATGATTTCAATTTCACGAGAATGCAAACTTTCTTGTCTAGTAATTTCAAAGTGCACTGCTTTTTCTAAATCATGAAATGATCCAATGTTTTTAATTTCAACTTTTTTTCCTCCTTTGATTGATACATTAGCATCTGCTCTCATCGCACCCTCCAAACTAGGATCTGCAACTCCAAGATTTTCAAGAATATCTGACAAAATATTTAGAAAATCTCGAACTTCTTTAGGAGTCTCAAAATCTGGTTCAGTAACAATTTCTACTAACGGTGTGCCTGCACGATTGTAATCTACTAGAGTTATCTGATTTTTTGAAGAACTTCCTTCGTAAATCAACCTCCCAGGGTCTTCTTCTAGTTGGATTCTAGTGATATTGATTTTTTTATCTCCCACCATTACCGAGCCAGTTCCACCGACACTTGTATCTCCATAGATATTGAGTTGTGTAATTTGAAAGTTTTTTGGCAAATCAGGATAGAAATAATTTTTTCTAAAGAATGCGATTTTTTCAGGAGTTGAGCAATTAAGAGCCATTGCAATAATTGTTGCTTTTTTTACCGCTTCTTGATTTAATCGAGGCATACTTCCAGGCAATCCAATACATATAGGACATATGTTTTCGTTGATTTCAAATCCACGATAGTTTGCTTTGCATGGGCAAAATAATTTGCTATTTAGATTTGTTAGCTGACAGTGAATTTCCAAACCAATCATGGTCAAAGTGGAACCTCCGGCAAACGTACAGTTTGCTCTAATGCATATGCTGCTTGAAGTAATTGTTTATCCTGTAAGGTGTCTGCCATCAATTGGATTCCAATAGGCAAACCATTTGAAATTGCAAATGGAACAGAAATTGCAGGCTTTTCTGTGAGATTTGCAGTTACTGTGTTAATATCTACTAAAAATAGTGAGACAGGATCATCTATTTTTTCACCCAACTTGAATGGGAGTACCGGAACCGTAGGAGATAGTAGAAGATCAAATCTTTTAAACGCATCATTGATCTCATTAGTAAGTTTGCTTTTTACTTTTAATGCCTTTAAGAAATATTTTCCAGCTTGTCCTGAAGAGGGTACAAATCCACCAATAATCATTCTTCTAGTTACCTCGGGGCCAAAATTGCGTCTGGCCTTTGAGATGTATGAATTAAACTCATAGCCCTCAAGTGGAAAATCGTAACCATATCGTATGTTGTCATATCTTGCAAGATTACTTCCAGCTTCAGTTGCAGTAATGGTGTAATATGCTGCAACTGAATATTTTACCATGTCAAGTGAGATCTCCTCACATATTGCACCCAAACTCTCAAGTTTGGAAATAGCATCTTTTGTTGCAGACAATACGGCAGGGTCTATTCCCTCACCAATCATTTCTTTGATGATGCCGATTTTTTTGCCTTCAATGCCAGAATCTATTCCTGATAGATAGTCTTCATTTTTGTTATCAATTGTAGTATTGTCATTAGGATCAATTCCTGAAATCATATTTAGCATAAAGGCAGTATCTTTTACTGTTCTAGTCAAAGGGCCAATCTGTTCAATACTGTTAGCATATGAAATTAAACCAAATCTGCTAATCAATCCATAAGTCGGTTTGAATCCTACTGCAGAACAAAAACTTGCAGGGTTTCTCACAGACCCACCAGTGTCAGAGCCAAGAGATGCAACACACTCAAATGCGCTAACAGATACCGCACTACCACCAGAAGAGCCACCTGGAACGCAGTCATTATTCCACGGATTTTTGCTGGGACCAAATGCACTAAACTCAGTAGTCAAACCCATTGCAAATTCATCCATGTTTACTTTGCCAACGAATATGGCATCTTGTTGCTTTAGTTTTCTAATCACAGTAGCATCATATGGCGCAATAAAATTTTCAAGCATTTTTGATGCACATGTAGTTTTAGAGTCTTTGATACACAGATTGTCTTTAATTGAAATCGGCATTCCGAAACAGTCTCCAACTTTTTCGCCCGACTTTATTTTTTTGTCAATATCTCTGGCCTGATCAACTGCTTTTTCATTTACAGACAAAAATGCATGAAGTTTATCATCCTCATTATGAATCTGCTCTAAGGTTTTTGCAACAAAATCTTCTGCAGATATATTTCCAATTTTTACTTCTTGAATGTAATCAAGAGCAGATATTTTTAGATTCATGAAGACATCTTTGGTGCACGAACGTATGTTCCCTTGTAATGATTTAGTTTTTCAATCAATTTATCATCAAATGGGATGTATTCATCTTTTCTTAAATTTGAAAGAGAAATTTCAGGCATTGAAATTTCTTCGGATTCTACTCCTGCAGAATCTAAAATATCAAAATAATCAATCATAGCATGTACTTTTTCAATAAACTCTTTATGATCATCAACATCTATTCTCATCAATTTTGAGACGTGTTCTAATTCTTCTTCAGTTACCATGATGTTTCAGATATTAATGCATTATATTTAATCTAACAAAATACCAAGAAAAGGAATAGTTTGGACATAGGATGAGCCGGATCCTGGGCAACTCCCTCCAGAACATATCTTTCCAAACATTAGTATAGGTGATTCATTAACTCCTTTATTAGATGGAGTCATCTTCAAGAGCATTGCCAGCTGTTGTTGTACCAAAATAAATACGCAGTTCTTCACAAAGATCTATACTTTGATCAAGATAGGCATATGCTATAATAGTAGGAGAGTTTGATGTTGCACAATCTACAATATAGAATGCATTGGTAGAACCTCCTAGAGTTTCAACAACAGCGCGGTATCTTCTCTAACATAGAATGTGTTTGGGGAATCATTGTTTATAATATTAATTCTCCACACCGCAGAACAGAATTGGAAAAAATGACTGATAAAGTATTGAACAAAATCAAAAAATCCTCCTACAAATAAAATTTAGAATTATCTCAAAAATTTATGGGGTCAATCTATCAACATCTCTTGGATAGAATGTAGTATCACGAATATTTTCAGTTCCAGTCAAAACCATTATCAATCGCTCAAGACCAATTCCACAACCAGCGTGTGGTGGAACACCATAATCAAAAGCTCCAAGATGATATTCAAATGCATCAGTTTTCATTCCTTTGTTTTTCATTCTATCAGCCAACTCATCACGTTTTTCAATTCTTGTACTTCCAGAAGACAATTCCAAATCACCATACATTAAATCAAAAGATTCAGAAACTTTGGGATTGGATTTACTATCTTTTACATAGAAAGGTTTTGGTGCAAGAGGCCAATCAGTAATAAAATAAAATCCATCAAGGCCTATTTTTTTTAGATTTGAAGGATACAAGTCATCACCCCATTCTGTTTTTGCACCTGCCTTTTGCATTTTATCTACAAGTTCATCATAAGAATATCTTGGAATGGATTTGGGAACTTTGATTTCAGGAAATCCAGAATCAGGATTTTCTTTAGAATAAACATTTACGGTTTGAATTGAAACTTTGATGATCTCTTCAATTCTATTCATTACATCATTATAATCTACAAATGCTTCTTCCAGATCAATCGATATTGCTTCTGCCAAGTGACGATTAGTTCTGGATGGTTCGGCTCTAAAAATAGGAGCAATTTCAAATATTTTTTCAAAACTCATTGTTAATTGTTCTTTGTATAATTGGGGACTTTGTGCCAAGAATGCCTCTTTGTTATAGTAAAATATTGGAAATAGTGCAGCACCACCTTCAGTAGCAGTAGCAATCATTTTTGGAGTATTGATTTCAACAAAATTTTGATTGTTAAAATAATCTCTAATTGATTTTAGAACTAAACTTCGTGTTTTGAAAATATGTTGTAAAACATCACGTCTAAGATCAATGGGTCTCACCTCAAGTCGAGTATCAATATTTTTGACAGTTTTTACAGTAGGCTCAAATGGAGGAATTTTTTCAACTTCTGAGAAAACCCTCATATCAGTTGGTATTATCTCAAATCCGCTTGGTGCTTTTTCAGATGCCTTGACGTTGCCAGTTATTGCAACCGAAGAATGTGCTTTCAGTGAAGAAATTTTCTCGCGTATTTCATCAGGACAATCTCCTTTTTTTGCCACAATAGAAAGATCACCGTTTTTGTCACGAATTGTAGCAAAGCTGATGTTCCCATGACTCCTGACAGTCAATATCCAACCCATCACAGTAACTTTAGTGCCATCCATTGCAGAGGTAATTTCATTGGAATAATGAGATCTTCGTAAAGTTCCAAGCTCAGTTTCTATCATAATTTACATTATTCTTGATTTCATGGTGTAATTAATTTTTATACAAAATAATGGACAATTGTATTAATTTTCATAATGCTTATAGCCAGTAAAAAATTCACATCAAAACAAGATGAATTTCCTCATAGCACTGGTTATTGCAATATTCATCATTGTAGGAGTATACGTAGGATATCATGTATCTCAACAAGAAACCCCTGAAGGCGGAGAAGCTCACAATATTACAGTAGAACTAGAAACTCTAAACGATAATTCAGAATCGGTGCAAATCTTACAAAATCCAGAAATTCGAAAAACAATCCTTTAGAAATAGCAAAGTCGGATTTATATTAAATTATATCCATTATTGAAAATCATGGTACTTTCAAACAAAGAAAGAATGGTTGCAATTATTTCAAACGGAATAGCCGTTTTTTCATTATTACAAGAACGCGATGAATTGCCAAAAAATACGGCAATGTATGATTTTGTGTTAAAAGTCATTCCAGAAAATATCAAATCAGAATTAAGTGTGGAACTGATAGACGAAGTATTCCAGTATGTAACCTCCGCACATAGTTCATAAAGTACAAAGTATTCACAAAAACAGTGACATCCATAGCAACATTAGGCTCACATTGTTCTCTACAAGTTTTAAAAGGAGCAAAGGATGAAAGCCTCAAAACAATTCTTGTGTGTGAAAAAAAACGTGAAAAATTATACAAAAGATTTCCATTTATCGATGAATTAGTCATAGTAGATTCATTCAAAGAAATACTAGATGAAAAATGCCAGAAAATTCTTGAAGAAAACAATTCTGTTCTAATCCCGCATGGAACATTAATCGCACAAATGAGTTCTGAAGAAATAGAATCAATCAAGACCCCCATATTTGGAAACAAATGGATTCTAAGATGGGAATCAGACAGAGAAATGAAAGAAAAACTCATGAGAGAGGCAAAACTTCCAATGCCAAGACCCGTTACAGAGCCTAAAGATATTGAAAAACTGGTGATTGTAAAAAGGCAGGGGGCTGCAGGAGGAAAAGGGTACTTTATGGCAGCAAATGAAAAAGACTACAATATAAAAAGAAATCAATTGATTTCAGAAGGAATAATTTCTAAAGAAGAAACACTATACATTCAAGAGTATGCAGCAGGTGTTTTAGCTTATTTGACATTTTTCTATTCTCCATTAAAAGAAGAGTTGGAATTCTTTGGAGTTGATCAAAGACACGAATCAGATATTGAAGGGTTGGGAAGAATACCTGCAGAACAACAACTAAAATCAAACAAAGTTCCATCCTTTAACGTCATAGGAAACAGTCCTTTGGTTTTGCGAGAATCATTATTAGATGAAGTCTATACTATGGGAGAAAATTTTGTAGAAGCTGCTAAAAGAGTGGTTGCACCAGGAATGAACGG
Source organism: Candidatus Nitrosopumilus sp. (assembly GCF_029882185.1). GTDB lineage: Archaea > Thermoproteota > Nitrososphaeria > Nitrososphaerales > Nitrosopumilaceae > Nitrosopumilus. Next base: position 34,167 of record NZ_JAOULD010000011.1, read on the forward strand.
ACCATTTTGTATAGAAGGAGTTTATGACGAAAATGCCAAGTTCACATCGTTTGAATTTTCAGCAAGAATTGTTGCAGGATCAAATATCTACATGGATGGCTCTCCATATTACTCATTATTATTTAACGAAACAATGAGTATGGGAAAAAGAATCGCCAGAGAAGTAAAAACGGCTGCAGAATCAAATCAATTAGATAAAATTACAACATAAAACATTGCTCAGATTTATTTTGTAATCACTTTCATTCCATGTTGTGATTTTATGATGTATTTGTCTCTGATTTTTACACTAGCCCAATCTATGAACAGAACAGTTACTAGCACCACCAACATGAAGATTGCCGCTTTTCCGTATTCAAAGAATTTGATATAATTGATGATGTAGAATCCAATTCCGCCAGCACCAACTAATCCAAGTATGCTAGTTTGACGAACATTGTAATCAAACATGTATAGCATTTGGCTTAACAAATGAGATGCAGATTCGGGGATGACTACATATCGTATTAGTTGCCACTTTGAGACACCGATGGAGTTTACAGCATCCATTGGATCAGAATCAATGGTCTCAATTGCCTCATACTGTAACTTTGCGACAAATCCAACTGTATACATGACAATTGCCAAAACACCTGCAAAAGTTCCAAGACCAACCATAATCACAAACAAAATTGCCCAAAGAATAGAAGGGAATGTTCGTATTGCTGCCAATAAAGCACGAACTGGAGCATAAACATACTTGCTGTTTAGATTTCGTGCTGCCAGCATACTAAGAGGTAAGGCTATTGCAGTACCCACCACAGTTCCAATGAATGCCATTTGAATAGTTTCAAACATTGCCCAAAGTGCTGTCGGAATATACTTTGGCTCTACAAGAAACATCTCTTCTGCAACAATTGCAAGATTGGGTAACCCTTTAGCAAATTCTAAAGGATTAGCGTCCACATTATATGATGCAACTACAACTAGTGCAATGATAATTCCAATTATAATATTATTTTTTGGTGTCATCTGAATACATCTCCATAATTTCCTCAGTGTTCAAATCCCCTGTTTGAAAGTCAACAATAGTGTCACCTTCAACACCAATTTCTAGAATTTTTCTGCCTTCTTTAATTACTGCAACTCTATTTGCATATTCTAATGCCAATTGCATATCATGATGAACCATGATGGCAGTAAGATTCATTCTTTTTTGAGCATCAGCAATCAAATTCATTATTTCACGTGCAGTGACATGATCTAATTCTGAGACAATCTCATCAGCTAACAAAATAGTAGGTTTTTGCATCAGAGCTCTGGCAATAGCAACGCGACGTTTTTCCCCACCACTTAACATGTATGCTTTTCTGTCTTCTTTTCCAGACAATCCAACAAGAGACATTATTCGTTTTGCTTCTTGGATTTCAGATTCGGGAAATTTTTTAAATAAAGATTGGAGTTTTGTCAATCGAGGTAATGCACCAATCAAAATATTTTCAAGCACAGTGATGTTTTTTACCAATCCCAAACTTTGAGGGATGTAACCTATAGTATGCATCATTTTTTTGAATTTTTTATTATTAATGTTAGGTGTAACATAATCAATTTTGATCGTACCCTTACTTGGAATCATCATCCCATTCATCAATTTTAGAAGAGTTGATTTTCCAGAACCTGATTGTCCAACAATGGCATAGTTTGTACCTCTAGATATCGAGAGATTGATTCCCTCCAATGCAAAATTTTTAGAGTCATATGATGTCCACACGTTATTCATTTGGATAATTTTATTTGTAGAAATTAATGAAAAAGAAGGGTTTTGGGTCATCTGAATTTGTTTCATTTCAAGAATCCCGGGTTTTATTTGCTCTTGTCGTAATTTGATTTATCAAGAATCAACTGATCAAGTCCTGTCAAAGCATCAATAAAGTCACCAAACTCACCAATATGCATAGTTGTAGTGGTTGGGACTAGAGCTTCTGCACCGTACAAATCCTTCAAAATATGATTATTTTCATCATAATTGAGTTCGATCATTGCATCAACAAGTGCATTTTTGGTAGAATCTGACATGTCAGAGCTTACCATAAACACATGTGATGGAACAGGTCCAATGGTTGTTACGGGTCTCAACTTTACTTGATCTTTTAATTCAAGATATTTTTGCGGAGCAATATCTGAACCAAATGCAACATCAACGTTTCCATTAAGGAGTAATTCTAATGCAGCTTTGTAACCGCCTGCAAATGTGTAACTTTCAAAGTTCTTTGCCAATGCAGACTCTAAGGCTACAATATCATCTCCTTCTATAGAAACATGACCTTCGGTAACTAAAGTTCCCATAGGTCTAACAAAACCAGATGAACCAGTAATGCTAGTAAATGCTACTTTTTTGCCAACTGTATCTTCCAATGAATTGATTGAATCATTTTCAGCAAGGGCCCAAACTGTGGCCTGATAGTTTACTTTTCCTGCAACAAGTTCAGCCATAACTGCCTCAGCGCCAGTTCTTTGATGAGTTATCCATGCAGGGCCAGTATCCATAAAGGCTGCATCAATATGACCGAATCTCATTCCTTCAATGATTGTCTCATAATTTGTTGGAACTACGATTTTAACATCTATGCCAAGCTCAGATTCTAGGAATTTTTCCAGTTCTTGAGCCTTTGGAGTCAATTCATCAGCTTTTTCAACAGGAATGAATCCAATGGTCATGGTGTCAATATCTACAGTGTTAGATTCAGATGAAACATTGATGATGCCATTTTCCAACAGAAACGTAATTCCGTTTAGAAAAGTTTCATCATCCAAAGTACCATCAGCCCACCAGCCAGCATTTGTTTTAATCCATTCAGGAACCAAATTTTCTGCTTGTGCAGATTGAGTTAATGGTACAGACAATACACCAAGTACTGCAAAAGCAGCAATCAATGTCAATGTAATTTGTCGTTTCATGATTAACAAAAAATTAGGACAAGCTAAATTATTTAAAGCAAAGTATCATTCCAAACAATCATTCCAAATCTATAGAATGAGAATAAGCTGAGTCTTAAGATAGACAGTTAAGAAGATTTTGGATTCGTAGTATTAGAATACAAATTCAAACTAGGCTCCAAATCGTCCAAAGTGATTTCAACTTTTCCAATTCTGCTCCGGTACAACTTTATTTTTTTACCCTCTGGGGATATGATGAATTTGTCAACTTCTGCCAAGGCAAGTTCTTCTAATGTAGATAATGTTTTGTATACAGTAGAAAGTGAAATTTTTAATTCATCAGCAATTTGAGTAGCATCTTTTGATTGGTTTTTTACCGAAAATAGCACAGACCTTGTACAGACATTGCTTAAGGACTCGATAATTTTCTGCGTAATGTCAAACTCTGATAATTGGATTATGGTAGGTTTTTGCAATCTTGTCACTCAGTTTGGAATTAAAGTAAGAACAGGTTCTGGCTTTCGTATAGAGATATCGGCTTTACTTATTCTGCTTCGATATACCTTGTATTTTCTGCCTTTATCAGACAGCATCCATTTTTCAACTTCAATTAATGTTAATTCCTCAAGATCAGTCAATTTTTTGTATACAGAGCTAAGAGGGATTTTCAGTTTGTCTGATAATTCGGCAGCAGTATTTCCTTTCTTTATTATTGAAAACAAGATTGCACGTGATTCAGAATCAGCTAGAGCTTCTATTACTTTTTGAGTAATATCATATTTTTTTAATTGGGGCAAAGTTAATTTTCGAGACATGCAAACATTTGAAATATTATTGATCTATTTAAACGAGTTGTAGTCATTCTCATTCTAGAGAGTTGGAACAATCAAGTGTAAGGAGTTGTTTCTTTATGCGATTCGAATCTATTCCAAAACAATCCCAAAATTATTCCAACAGATATCCAGAATGAAGAGACACCGAGTACAGACATCAATCTAAATTCATTTACAAGACTCATAGGAGCAGTGATTTCATCAGGGTTTTCTGGCATTGCAAAGAAAACTGCAGATATGAAAATACCATAACCGACTAGAGAAATAATTTTTTTATTGTTTTCAAATCTCTTAGATAACTTGTAAAAAGCAACGGCACCTATGCCAGATATTGCAATAAAAGACAAATACAAAATTGCCCTCAATACAACAGTTTCAGCATCGCCTACCGTGGGAGGATTTGCAGGATATTTGAGAAAAGGTATCAAGTATAAAGTTGCCCACATAATTCCTGCAAGTAATAGAGATTTTTTCACATAATGATTTCCAGGAAGGGAATTCTTAGATAATGCAAATACCATTCCAAAAAGAGACCCTACAGAAACCCCTAAAATTACCCCTGCAAGAATCTGGCCACTTTTTTGCCATACTCTATATCCTTCGTATTCTACCCAAAATTCAGGAGTGTCTTCTTCTTCGCCAGATGCAAAGAGGTTTTGATTTTCAATTCCAATAGCTTGATCAAGATAGGGTTCCACAATTGCAAAATTTACAGTTCCATGAACAAGTCCAGCAAGAGTACCTGAAATTAAAACAATTGTTAAAAATAGAACCGTTTTCAAAATTAATCACATCTAATGGCAAGGAAAGCCTGCTGCGTGTCTCATATCATGAGTCAATTCATGAATGTAAAGGTCAGTAAATGCTTGTTCACCATATACTAGACTAAAGATATGTCCTTGGTCAAACCCAACAACAAATAATCCTGCTGCAAAAATTATCGATAAAACAAGAATTCCAAAAACAGGAATTGTTGATTTAGATTTTGTTGTTAACACTGAACTATTCAATGAATTTCAAATTGTTCATAATTATATAACTTGTTGGATAGATTATCCAATTTATATAATAAATAATGTATTCTGAAACATGAAACAAACAATCAAAATTTTACAAAAAGTTGTAAAAAGAAAAGGATCTAGTAAGACATTATCATTTAGTATGCCTCATATTTTAAAATCAATTTTCCATTTGTCAAATCAAAAATATGTTAGTCGTTCAAATTTTTGTAAAGAAATTCAATTAGGAGAAGGTGCAGTAAAAACACTAATTGGACATATGAAAGAAGAAGGATTAGTAGAGACAATAAAATCAGGTACTTTCCTTACTAAAAAAGGACAAAAAGTTGCCGAGAAATTTTATGATGCAATTCCGGCACAAGGATTTCTAAAGAAATGCGATATTACTAAAGGGAAATTCAATTACGTTATTAGAATCAAAAAGGAATTTGCTTCAAATTTAGGAAACGGAATGCAACAAAGAGATTATGCAATTCTTTACGGTGCATCAGATTCATTAACTCTGAATCATGATAAAAATGAATTTTTCTTCATAGGAGATAAAATGAAATGTTTTGATAATGAATCTGAAACAAAGAAGGATTTGATAGACAAAGTAAATCCAAATAACGGAGATGTCATAATCATCACATCGTCTGATGATAAATTTGTGGCAGAAATTTCAGCAATCAATACTGCAATATGGACAATAAATAATTAAAATAATAAATGTTAAGCTAATGGCAAGGAAAGCCTGCTGCGTGTCTCATATCATGAGTCAATTCATGAATGTAAAGGTCAGTAAATGCTTGTTCACCATATACTAGACTAAAGATGTGTCCTTGGTCAAACCCAACAACAAATAATCCTGCTGCAAATACTATTGCTAATGCAAGAATTGCTAGTTTTGAAACACCTGTTTTTGAGACAGTTATTTGCCTTAATTCAGACATAAGAAATATGATTCTCTGTTTATATTAAAACTCTTGGGTGCTGAAAAAAATATCAAATAGTCATGAAAATCTGTTATTATGTGATCTTACATACTGCTGTTTTTGATATCTTTTCTCCTAGAAAATTCATAAAATGGATCATTTAGGAATAAGGAAAGAGAGTAGTAGATACAAAAATAAAATTTCATACACCATACAAGGCAAATTAATTGATCTGTATGGTGCAAACGGATACAAATCAATAATGCAAACAATGACAAAAATTTCTGAAAAAACAGAAGATGAAACAATTAGAAATTTTAGAATTATTTTCAGAGTTATCATAAGGGGTTTTTGGAAAATCATCAAAATCAAAAATTTTGGTTCCAATCAAAATGAAAATAGACATCATATGAATAGAGAACATCCATCAAGAGAAGAAAACAAAAAAAGAATGCATGAGAATATTAATTGCAGATGATGAAATAGAAATTTTAGAATTATACAAAGCATTTTTTGAAGGAAAAGAAAGAGACGTCAAAGAAAAGAGGACAGAAATTAGGATGGTTTTACAAAATCTTATTTAGAAAATTAAGACATAAAAATTAGCGAAGATATTTACTTGAAATAAAGATTGTAACTGTATGGAAAAATTGTACTTGTTGACAATTCCTGTATTGATTGGAGTGTTCACAGGAATGTTCATGGTATATTATCCAGAATCTGAATCAAATCAAATAACAATAACAAAATTAATTGAAGGAGGGTCTCCAATAATGGGAAATCCAAACGCATCCATCACAATATTGGAGTGGGGAGATTATCAATGTACATTTTGTTACAAATTTCATCAAAATACTTTAGACATCATAGATGAAGATTTTATCAAATCTGGAAAAGTCAAATTAGTGTTCAAAGATTTTCCTCTAAACGGTCCTGATTCATTTTTGGCTGCAGAGGCCACATATTGTGCTCAAGATCAAAAAAAATATTGGCAGTATCACAATGAACTATACACAAATTGGGCAGGAGAAAGGACAGGCTGGATCACTAGAGAATCACTTGATAGATTTGCAATTACAGTGAATTTGAATTTGGATGAATTTAACAAATGTCTTGATGAACGAAAATATCAAGAAAAAGTAATTTTAATTCATGATTTTGGAAAAGAGATAGGAATTGATGCTACACCATCATTTCTAGTCTTCAATGGTGAAAAAGTTATCAAAATTAGAGGAAATCAACCATTAGAAGTATTTCTTAGAACATTTGATGAATTATGATTTTAAAAAATATCAAAAAGATATATTCGCAAATTAAAGAGTAATTTTAATGCCTAAAATTAACATCGAAAAACAAGATTCAGTAAAAATCTATAAAATTCGAAAAACACTAGAAGAGTTATCTCAAAAATCAGGCAGAGGTACTGAATTAATCACAGTATACATTCCAAAAGGAAAACAATTACATGAAATTATCAGCTCTCTTCAACAAGAACAAGGAACTGCAGACAACATAAAATCAGACTTGACAAGATCACATGTGGTTGATTCATTAGGCAAAGTCATTCAAAGATTGAAGCTATACAAAAAAACTCCGGATAGAGGACTAGTGATGTTTTGTGGTGCATTACCCCCAGAAGAAGGAGGGCCTCTAGGAAGTGAAGTAGTCAAGGTTTGGGAAATTGATCCACCAAAAGATTTGAATCAGTATCTGTATCGATGTGATGATCATTTCCATGTAGACATTCTAAAAGACATGTTAAAGGACGATAACCTCATAGGATTTCTAGCAATAGATGCAAAAGATGCAGGGTGGGGATTACTACATGGAGATAAAATAGAAGTGTTATCTCAAACAGGATCAGGGGTTGCAGGAAAACATAGACAGGGAGGACAGTCTGCAAAGAGATTTCAGAAATTAAGAGAAATGGAGTTGAGTTATTTCTATAATAGAGTTGCACAGACTACACGTGAATATTTTATTGACATTTATCCAGTCAAAGGATTAATTATTTCAGGTCCGGGACCTACAAAAGAAGATTTCATTAACGGAAATTATCTAGAATACAGATTACAAAACAACATTATCAGTACAATTGATTCATCATATTCAGGGGCAGAAGGAATAAGGGAAGCTTTTGCAAAATCAGCAGACATTCTAGGTGATTTCAGAATGGTAGAAGAGAAAAAATTAGTAGAGGATCTGTTCAGAGAAATCAATTCCAACACAGGCAAAGGATCATACGGATTGCAAGAAGTAATAGAGTTTTTGAAAAACAATGTTGTTCAGACTTTGCTAATTACAGATAACACAAATCTCCACAGAGTGGAAGGAAAATGTAAAAGATGTAAACACATTCAAGAAGAAATCGTTGAAAGACCTCTAGTAATCCCAAAAAAAACAGAATTTGTCAACAATCCATGTCAAGGTTGCAAATCAATGGAAGTAGAAGTTAATGAACAAGATATTGTAGACTATCTTGAAATATTGGCATCAAAAACAGGTACTCAGCTTGAAGTTATTTCAGGCAGTGCAGAGCATGGAAACATGCTTGCAAGTTTAGGAAAAGTAGGAGCAATTCTAAGATATAATCCAGGACATGCTAAATAAGACTACGAATTTTTTCTGCTAGTTCTGAGAGTTCATGATCACTAGATATTTGTCGTTTAGTCCAAACGGTTCCTTTACTATTGTATCTAGGAATAATGTGTATATGGACATGGGGGATGATTTGTTTTGCAGCTCTGCCATTATTTTGTCCTAAACTAAATGCGTCTGCTCCAGCAGCATCCAAAATGGCTTGGGCAATTCTTGGCACAAGTGAGAACAGATTTCCAACATCATCAGAAGTCATATCGGTAATTCTTTCATGATGTTTTCTTGGAATAATCAAACTATGCCCTACATCAATTGGATATTTATCTAAAAATGCAACATGATGTTCGTCTTCATACAAAAAATGGCCATCTCTCTTGCCATCTAAAATATCACAAAAAATACAGCCCATAAAATAAAACCAGTTCTAATTTTATTTATTGTTTCTAATTGATTCTAATCATATTTTATCTAGCCATGATTCCCTTAATTATAGAAAGTAAATCCTAAAGATTTAATTTTCTTCTTTTCCACAATGCATGCATCTTTTTGAGGATAATATCTCAAACCACACAAAATCATGAATAAAGCCCTCTTTGCAATTCACATTGTCATTAGATTTGATAGCATTACAAAGAGTCTGGTCAAAAACAGTCTCGATCAACATTAACTATTCAAAACAATTCATCAAAAACAAAGATTGTCTTATTAAAAACCTGATCAAGATGGATTAGTGACGAATGGTTAATTAGGGCACATTTTGAAGTGGAATTAACTAATGGGCCGAAAAGAGAGACGAGAGCGTGAAGTAAAACGTGAAAACTATGCCACAAAGCACTCAGCCGAGAAAAAGAAGCAGACGTTAATTGCCATCGGAGTATTATCCGTAATTGCAGTAATTGTCGGGTATGCAGGCTATATGTTTTTGAACATGACTGAGACAGCACCTGGAGGACCAGAAAATGCAGGAGCCTTGGGAAGTGAGCATTCACATGCAGCAATATTGGTGAAAATTTTTGGCGATACATTTGATTTTGACGGTCCAGCTTTTCAAATAAAATCATCTTGGATTCATTTTGAAGGAAGAGACGGAACTACAATTCACAAGCATGCAACGGGAGTCACTCTAGGATATCTCTTTGAAACACTTGCAATAGGTCTTGATGATCAATGTTATGTATTTCCAGATGGAAAGCAATTCTGTACAAATGAAGATTACACACTAAAGTTCTTCATTAATAGAGAACAAGTATCAGACATTAGAGATTATGAAATTCAAGAAGATGATAGAGTATTGATTGTATTTGGTGCTGAAACTCCTGAAGAAATTGAAGCCTATTTGTTACAATTAGATAATCAAGAATTGATCAAATAAAATCAAGATTCATCTTTTGTGGTAAATGATGATGCACTTTTGTCAAACATCATATAATATCCACACATACTGCACCGTAAAACTGTCAGTTCAGTTGTAAGAAATTCCTTGTCTTCAAAGCGTCCACTAAGTTTAACATTATCCCCCGCAATTTCGGCTTTATTGCTCTTGCATATTGGACATTCAAGTGCTTTTTGTTCCATGAAATAATCCAAAATAGTTACAATTTAAACTCAATGAAAGTTTGTAATTAGAAAATTTCAACAAAGTCTAAATTATACCAATCAAAAATTAACATGTAATGGAAATATCTAGCAAAAATGTCGTAGATGGAACAGCACGTTCTCCACATAGAGCAATGTACAAAGCCATGGGGCTAGATGACAATGATCTTAGTAAACCATTCATCGGAGTTTGTCATACAGGTAATGAGGCAACTCCCTGCAACATTTTATTACCAAAATTGGCAGAAGAGGCAAAACGAGGAGTTGAAGAAAACGGAGCAACTCCAAGAATATTTTCAACAATAGCAGTAAGTGATGGAATTGCTATGGGACATGAAGGAATGAAATCATCTTTAATCTCTCGCGAAGTAATTGCAGATTCTATTGAATTGATGGTAAGAGCCCATCAATATGACGGAATTGTAGGAATTGCAGGTTGTGATAAAAGTTTGCCAGGCACAATGATGGCAATGGCCAGATTGAATTTACCTTCGGTCTTCGTATATGGAGGAACAATTATGCCAGGAATTCTTGACGGCAAAGAGCTGACAGTAGTTGATGTGTATGAGGCAGTAGGAGCATATGATGCAGGACAAATTTCCCTAGAGATGTTAAAAAATATTGAAAACACAGCGTGTCCTAGTTCAGGATCATGTGGAGGAATGTTTACAGCAAATACAATGGCATCAATTTCCGAAGCTATTGGTTTGGCATTGCCAGGAAGTGCCAGTCCCCCAGCAGAAGATGAACGCAGAAATAAAATGGTATATGATACAGGTGCAGCATGTGCAAAATTACTAGAATTAAACATCAAGCCAAGAGACATTATGACGTATGAAGCATTTGAAAATTCAATTGTAATGTTAAATGCAGTAGGAGGATCAACAAATGGAATTTTGCATCTGTTATCAATGGCAAATGAAGCTGGAGTAAAATTAACTTATGATGATTTTGAGAGAATTAGAAAAAAGACACCACATATTGCAGATATGAAACCAGGTGGCAGTTATGTCATGAATAGTCTTGACAAGATTGGGGGAATTCCCTTTGTTCTAAAAAAATTAGCTGCCAAAGGATTACTAAACGGAAATTGTGTTACGGTTACAGGTAAAACTATTCAACAGAATCTTGATGCCATGACAATTCCAGAACCAGAACAATCAATCATCAGACCAATTGAGAATCCACTGCATTCAGTAGGAACAGCTGTTGTTCTCAAAGGAACCCTTGCACCAGAAGGAGCAGTAATTAAAACAGCAGGTGTAGAGATGACAAAATTTACAGGTAAAGCCAAAGTGTATGACAGAGAAGAATATGCATTTGATGCAGTAGCCAAAGGAGATGTGGAAGAAGGAGAGGTAGTGGTCATCAGATATGAAGGTCCCAAAGGAGGACCAGGAATGAGAGAAATGCTTGCAACAACAGCGGCACTTGTAGGACAAGGGCTAGGCAAAAAAGTAGCAATGGTAACGGATGGAAGATTTTCAGGAGGAACCAGAGGATTCATGGTAGGCCACGTAGCACCTGAAGCATATGTTGGAGGTCCAATTGCACTAGTAAAAGATGGTGATGAGATCACAATAGATACAGAAACTACTGTAATTGATCTTCATGTTTCAGAAGAAGAATTGGCAAAAAGGAGACTCGAATGGAAAAAACCAAAGCCCAATTACACATCAGGTGCACTTGCAAAATATGCAACACTTGTAGGCTCGGCAGCACATGGTGCAATCACATCTGCAAACCCATAGATG
>NZ_JAOULD010000090.1 GCF_029882185.1 Candidatus Nitrosopumilus sp.
ATATGTGTGGTTCCAATAATTTTAATTATTTTCCTTTGTCTTTTTGCCTTCCCAGTTAGTTGGTTTGTTAACTTAAAGGTTTCAAAAAGAGATGTTTTCAACGTGTCTGATGATATATTTTATCTTATAAAATATTAATCTCACAATAATTTGATTTACAATAGTAACACAATTTATTAATAAAAAAAATATATCTTTTTAAATGGCTTCGCTTGAGATTAGAAAGTGAAAAATCAAAAGATTCCTCTTATCGTAATGTTTACAATAGTTTCAATTATTTCTGTTGCTGCAATGACTCAGGCTTATGCACAGTCTACATCTGATGGGATGGATGGTTATGTGCTTGGAACTTCTGGAATATACACTGGTAATCCTCATGAATGTTGGTATTCTGATGATGATGGCAACATGTTACCTTGTAGAATTGACACTGGTGACACAGCTTGGATGTTGACTGCTACTTCTTTAGTACTTTTGATGAGTCCTGGTGTGGGTGTATTTTATGGTGGTCTTGCTAGAAGTAAGAACGCTGTTAATGTTTTCGGTATGACTTTAGTAATTATGGGCGTAGCCGCTGTTCAATGGCTTGCATTTGGTTATTCATTGGCATTTGGTCCTAATTATGAAGCAGGTAATGCATTTATGGGTGCACTTGACTATGTTGGGTTCAATAATGTTTCTCACTTTGCCCCACTTGGTTCAGTAGGTTCTTGTACTGATACATGGTCAGCTGCATATCAAATGAATGCAATGGTTGATGCGGATCAATGTAGCCAAGATTGGCCTGGTACTATTCCTCATATGCTTTTTGCAGCATTTCAGGGAACATTTGCAATAATTACTCCTATTTTAATTATTGGTGGTGTTGTTGACAGAATGAAATTCAGTGCAATTTTGATATTTGTTATAGTTTGGTCCACATTTGTCTACTACCCAGTTGCTCATTGGATATGGGGCGGTGGATTTATGTCAGACGGAACACTGGATTTAGATCCTTCTCTATCACCTAGTTATGTGCTTGATTTTGCTGGAGGAGCAGTTGTACATATTACTGCTGGATTTGCAGCATTAGCTGCTGCACTTGTCTTAGGAAGAAGAATGGGACTTGGAAAGGTTCCAATGGAACCACATAATGTTCCATTAGTTGTTTTAGGTGCTGGTATTCTCTGGTTTGGTTGGTTTGGATTTAATCCTGGAAGTCAAGTTATGGTTGATGGTGTAACTGTCAGTGCTTGGATGGCTACTAACATAGCTGCTGGAATGGGTACCGTGACATGGGTATTATTAAGTTGGGCTCATACCGGAAAACCAAGCATCATTGGTGCTGCTACTGGTACCATTGCTGGATTAGGAACCATTACTCCTGCGTCTGGTTGGGTAGGTCCAATGGGTGCGTTGATTATTGGAATTGCTGCTGGTGCTGTATGTTATGGCGCAGTAGCATTGAAGAATGCTAAAAAATGGGATGATGCTTTAGACGTTTGGGGAGTTCACGGTATGGGTGGATTGACCGGAGTTATTCTTGCTGGGACCCTAGCAAGTCCACATATCTGGGATACTGGTGGTGATGGTATTGGTGCATGGACTGGTACTGCAGAGGGTATGGAACAACAAGGCATCCAAATAATTGGTGCTGTTATAGCTGTTGGTTATACTTTAGCGGTTACTTTTGGTATTCTTAAAGTGATGGATTTAGTATGGCCTGGTGGCATCAGAGTAACTCCTAGGGAAGAAGAGATAGGATTAGATTTAGCACAGCATGGCGAGCGTGCTTATGTTAATGAATAACAGATTAATGTATATCTTTAATTTGTAATATTCATTGTTTTCTATGTTAACGTATTCTATCTAGATTGAGAAGCAATAAGAAAAAATACTGTCTTGTTTTAATTTCTAGATTTGTTTGTGATTAGAGATATTTGAAAATCTCTGTCTTAAAAAATTATTTTGAAATTCTACTTTGTTATCTATATCTTTTTTAACAACATAATATTAACAGAAACATGAAAAGATTGGAAACCATAGTTAGGAGTGATAAATTATCTGAAGTGGTTAGTGCAATTAAATCTACAGGTGCAAAAGGCGTAACTGTAACAAGCATAAAAGGTCAGGGTTCTGGAGAGCGACCTATGCTTCGAAGCGGTAGAGGAACAACACAGTTTAGAGCTGAATATAATATCATGGATTCTATCATGACCGTTGTAGATGATTCTGAAGTTCCAAAAGTTATTTCAGCCATATCTCAAGCTGCATATACTGGGAAGAGTGGTGATGGAATAGTAATTGTTACAGATGTTGATCAGGTAGTTAATATTGCCAGTAAAAAGACAGACTCATCAGCACTTTAGTATCAAACAAGAAATTTTTTAATTTTTAATTTTTAATTTGAATAACTGTTTATCTATATTGTGAGTATAATCAAAAACATACCTTTAATATTCTAATATTTAGTGTATGTAATTTTTTGATTTATTATGTATTATTTAGATGTTCAATGGTTTACTAGATGAGAACCGCTTCTAAAGAATGTTAGCAGTGATTTTGGTATATCCCAATAGAGAATATCAACAAATCAAATAACTCATCTTCTCTTTGTTTTGGTATCTAGTGCAAATCAATTTAGATTGCATTAATTTACTTCAATTATGTTGATTTCTGTAGAAGAACTTTACTCAATTCTTACTGATACTGATCTGATTATAGTTGACACTCGTTCATTCAAAGAATACTCTGAAGGTCATATTCCTGGGGCTGTTCATTTAGATCTATTTGCATTTCATTGGATTGATACAACAAAACAAGGAATTGAAAATTTTGATAAT
>NZ_JAOULD010000091.1 GCF_029882185.1 Candidatus Nitrosopumilus sp.
AAATTAAAAATAATTTTAATCGGTCATAATTCTAAAAACTTTGAAAAATATTTTACATCAATATCGGATGTCAGTCTTACTTCTAAATCTGTAAAAGAAGAAAAAACTACCATCGTCCCATCTTGGATAAAAAGTAATGCCGAGTGGTGGACAGATGGAATTGTAGGTGATGAAGAATTTATCCAATCAATTCAATTTTTAATTAATCAAAATATCATTAATATTCCAATTACTGAATCCAAATCCGCAGGATCTCAAGAAATTCCATCTTGGATAAAAAATAATGCCAGATGGTGGGCAGATGACTTGATTTCTGAGAGGGATTTTGTTAAAGGAATAGAATTTCTAATCAGTCAAGGGCTAATTAGATAATTAAAATTTAAAATTAGAATTTAAAACTAACAATGGTTTACTGATTAGTGACATTTTCAACTAAATTTCCTTTTTTAAAATAATATTAAGATAATACTGAAAATTTATATGAATTATTACTATGTGCTTGAATGAAAACTAAAACTAATGCCGATCTGGTAATTTACGCTTGAATATTTTTGGGAAATCAACCTGAATGTCTCAATGATTTATAAGACGATTATCGATTTTTTCACTTTATGGCAAAGGTATACGACGTACCAGCGGATATGCTAATTAAAAGACTTGCAGAAATTCTAAAGAATGAAGATATTCCTGCACCATCTTGGATTCCGTTTGTCAAAACTGGAGCTCACGCCGACAAACCTCCACAAGAGCGAGATTGGTGGTATACTAGATGTGCATCAATTATGAGAAAAATTTACTTTCATGGCCCAATTGGAATTAATGAATTAAGAAAAGATTATGGTGGTGGCAAGCCATCTGGATATGGAGCTGCCCATCACAAAGATGCAGGCGGTGCAATTATCCGAAATGCTATTCAAGGATTAGAAAAACTTGGCTATTTAGAAAAAGTTGAGAAGAAAGGTAGAGTTATTTCTAAACACGGAATGCAAAAACTAGACCGTCTATCCACTGAAATTCTTAAAGAACTAATTGTTGAGAATCCTCAATTGAAAGTTTACACATAGGTTCAAAATGAGTTTTCCAGAATCTAATGAATCTCCTTTTGAAGACACTAATAGTGAATCATCCAAACAAAAAGAACAAATTCTAAAACAAATTCTTTCACCTGAAGCCAGGCTGAGACTAAATAATATAAAAATGGTAAAATCTGAACTGTCTGAGCTAGTTGAGCAATATTTGATTGGAATGGCAACACAAGGTAAACTTCCTGGTCAGATCTCTGATGATCAACTCAAGCAAATACTACTCTCTATTCAGCAACCAAAACGTAATTTTAAGATAAATCGAGTATAATTCAGAAAAAATATAATTATGGGTAACGATTTGGTTAACTTATGAAAGCAGTTGTATACAATGAATATGCACCAGATGATAATTATGCTAAAATCCTTAAAGTCCAGGATATAGATGATCCTAAACCAAAAGCAGATGAAGTAGTCTTCAAAGTTAAATCTGCAGCCCTTAATTATAATGATATTTGGGGAATGAGGGGAGTGCCGGTTGCTGTTCCATTACCACATGTGTCTGGATCAGATGCAGCTGGGGATGTAATAGCAGTTGGAGATGATGTTAAAAATATTAAAGTTGGAGATAGGGTGGTATCTCACTCTAACATGTCTTGTAGGGTTTGTAAAGCATGTACTGACGGTAGAGAATTTGACTGTACAAAAAGAACCATTTGGGGATTCCAAACTGGCCCAACATGGGGAGCTTTTCAAGAAGTTACTCATTTGCCAGAAGTTAATGTTTCAGTTATTCCAGAAGGGGTATCATATGATGAAGCGGCAGCTGCATCCATGACGATACTTACATCATGGCACATGTTAGTTGGTAGAGCCAAAATTACTCCTGGACAAACTGTTCTAATTATGGGTGGAGGTTCTGGAGTAGGAAGCTTTGGAATTCAAATTGCAAAATTATACAATTGTGATGTTATTGCAACTGCAAGTCCAGACAAGCTAGACAAATGTTTGGAACTTGGAGCTGATTATGCGGTAGATCATAGAAAAGATGATTGGAGTAAAGAAGTCTTCAAAATTTCAAAAGAAATTGCAAAGAGAAAAGGTGAAGCACCAGGAATTGATTTATCTTTTGATCATATTGGTGAAACACATTGGAATAAACAATTACAATTGTTAAAGTATGGTGCAACACTTGTTTCATGTGGTGCAACAACTGGATACAATGCACAAACCGATCTTAGACATGTTTTCTTTAAAGGAACTAACATCTTGGGTTCAACACAGGGAACCAAAGCAGAACTTGATCAAGCCCTTTACTGGATGGGTCAAGGAAAAATTAAAGCCGCAATTGACTCAACATATACATTTGAGCAAGCAGCAGAGGCCCACACAAAGATGTTGACTGGAAAAGGCATGTTTGGCAAAATCTTAATGAAACCCGAGGGCGCTTAGTCATTTAATGACACAGCTTTTCAGAAGCCTCATTTTTGTTCCTGGAAACAATCCTAGGTTTCTTGAAAAAGCAAAAAAACTACAAGCCGATATTGTTTGCTTTGATCTTGAAGATTCAGTTCCAGAAAATGAAAAAACTAATGCACGAAATCTTATCAGATCTGCATTAAAATCTAGAAAATCATATGGCTCATCAATTTTTGTGCGTACGAATTCCCCCACTTCAGGGAAAATTCCTTCTGACCTCAAAGAGATTGTTCACAAAGGAATTGATGGAATTGTAATTCCCAAGGTAAATAATGTAAAAGAGATGCAAAAAATTGAAAAAATTCTTTC
>NZ_JAOULD010000012.1 GCF_029882185.1 Candidatus Nitrosopumilus sp.
TTGATTGGTTAGGAAACAAACACAATGATTCTAAATGTATTGGGGTTGGAGCCAAATTAGAATCCATAATATTTGATTTGGTAAAATCCGGCGTAAAAACCAAAGATATTGGTGGTACTAGTAGCACTACTGAATTTACAAAACAGATTACTGACAATCTCTAAAAATAGAACACCCCTCTCTCAGGCGTAAAAACTGACAGGTCTTGAAAAGTTATCAGAATAGTATTTTTTGGAAATTCCTTATGATCATGCTTTGGACTATGATTTTCGTTATGACTCTAAAAGAAAAAAGAAATCATTACAACGTAAAATTCCTCAAAGGATACGGCCATTCCATTTCTGTAAAGGATTCCAAAATCATTCTAAAGGATTGCCATGATCCCTTTTCTCCACCATTCATTGAAGAATGGTTTCCAAACAGAATGCCATATGAAAAGATCGTACTTTCTGGCAAGGGATACGTCTCAACTGAAGCATTGGGCATGCTGTCAGAAAATAATCGTAATGTAATCCTAGTCAATTCCAAAGGGGACATCCAATGTGTGATGAGTGGAACAAAAAGCTCGCTTACTGCAACAAAGTATCGCATGGCCCAGTATGACACGTTTCGCATTGCATCAAAGAGGGATTACCTGTCAAGACAGGTAGTCAAAGCCAAGATTGGTTCGCAGATTCAGTTTCTAAAGAGCATTGAAAACCCACAAGTTGAATCAAGCATAGAAAAACTAGAAAAACATCTCAATGATCTGGGAAACAATGTTTTGCATGCAGAGGCAGTCACAAGCAGACTCTACTTTGGGGCATTTTCAAAACTAATTGATGAGAGATTCAAGTTTTCTGCTAGGAATTTACCAATGACTGTGAAAAAGTATGGTGCGACAGACGTGATTAATGCCCTGTTGAACTATGGCTATTCTGTATTGTCTGGGGAAATATCCAAATTCATTCACGGTGTTGGTCTTGACCCTTATTTTGGATTCTATCACAAGAATCATACAAGTTTCCAATCCTTGGTCTATGACATGATGGAGCCCTTTAGGTGGCTGGTTGAATGTGCAGTTTGGAACATCTCCAATGCAAAATCAAGGCATAGGATCTCAAAGAAACAGTATTCGTATACTAGAAAAGGAACAGTTGTGTTGGAGTATGATTTGATAAAGTCATTTTTGGAATTGTTGGAGAGAACTTTTCAGAAAGAGAGAAAATATGATTACAAATTTGGATTAAAGACCAAAGATGGGTTGAAATCAGTTCAGGAGATTACTATTGCAAAGATTGCAGTTCAGAATTTAGCAGAGCATTGTCTTGGAAAGAATAAAAATTTTGTAATTTAGATAATGCGTAATCCTAATGGAGATTATGAAATTACAAAAAATATGAAACCAATATTTTCATTGATTCTAACAAAAGAGAATCTAATCCTTAACTTAAGATAATATGTGACATTATTTGGAAATTGTACATCATGCATTTTTGCCACAATATTTGTATTAAATACAAGGCGATGAAACCAAAAAATTACAAATCCAGGTATGAAGAAGGTCAAAAGTTTTGTTCTGGTTGCAGTATATTCATAGAATGGGAGGGCCTGTGGTGTCCGTGCTGTGGTTATCTCTTAAAACAAGGTCCAAAAAATCGTCACCTTCGAAATAAAATGAATCTAAAAAATGAGAAATCATGACATGTAAAGGAATTTGTGAACGATACAAAATAACAAAAGGAAAGAAAAATGAGTCTTGGTACAAAAAAGGTGCCAAGCGATGCACAGTCTGCACAATATTCATAGAATGGGAGGGACTTTGGTGTCCATGCTGTGGATATATGCTTAGAAATAAACCAAAAGGTAATCAATATAAAAAAACTTTGAAAAGATCTAGAATCGATTAAAAATGATGTCGAAATTTTGATTCATAATCTTAGATAGGCTTATGAAGACAACAAGATTATTCTAGTGGAAAATCGGTTTTACAAATTATACAACGTCCTCTCATTCCTTTGTATCCCTCATTATAATATTGAATAATTTCTTTTTCACAAATAAAACAAATTATCCTTTTTTCAGACAATACTTCTGATATGTATTCTTATGTTATAAGATAATCTTAGATAGGATTATGAAGTTTTATAGATAATCAAATATTTCTCAAATTTGTACAAATATGTCTGAATGGGATATTCCTAATTGGATCACATTGGTAGTTGAGATTGCTGTTGCAATCTTTGCAATTGCCATCTCCTTGAAATTTTACAAACGAGGAAAAGAACAACAAGAAAAGGCAAAGAAGATTCTTGACAGGATTGAAGAATTTACAAAACATGAAACTGAACTAAAAAAAGACAGACATAAACAGTTATTTACTGAATTTGAAGGTATCAAAAAATTTCTAAATCAACTTGATGAGGATGTTTATGATGTTCCTTCCGATAAAAATTACATCGAGACATTCAAAAAAGGAAAAGTCGAAATTCCAAGATTAATTAGTAATTATGGTGATCTTATGACCTTCGATGAAAAAAATTTGTTTGAGGGATTAAAGGAACATTTTGAAGATATGGCAGAAAGAGATCAAATTAGTATTGAACAAATCCAACCAATAATTCATCACATAGATTCTTGTTACCTACAACCCTTAACAGAAATTTATTCTAAAAAATTTTCAGGAGATAATTCGTCTCTTTAGATTTTTTACATAATCCTATACAAGATTAGGAAGTATTGTAACCTCTCAGTTCTATTGCCAGACTCATCTTGTTTTTTGAACTGGACATTCTTACTTGAAGATTACAGCAGGGGAAGAGAGGAAACTAATTATGGAATTACAGTAATGTTATGAAAAAACCTGACTGCAAAAAGATGACTCCCAAGGTGCAGTCAGGCCAGATTGGAATAACTAGTAGGTTAGACGGTATGACAGACGCTTAACTTGATTTTGTTTAATGTATTTTTGATAAAAAGGAAATGAGGTAAAGGATAGTAAGTATTTTTTACTTAGATCCTAGTATTCTCAACATGAAGAGTAGTTGCAGTAAACGAGGACGAGCCATATTTAATCATCTTTTTACATTTGATATGAATAGGAATCTAATGCAAACTAATCTTTCATAAAATTAAGTTTTCTAAACAAATCACTGATGATTTCTACGTGTCGCTTTAATACTAAAAATTCATAATACTTGTATGCCATGTGATTGTTTCAAGTGTTATGTATGTGATTTAACATTCAGAGACGAATCAATATCGAACATTCACAAGGACATACTAAAGCACTCCATCAGTAAGATACAGGTTGTTTCATAAAATGACCGCTAGAGATTACTATCAAAATGATCTTATTTTATATTTAATTCCAATGTAACTCATTGAAAGAGATTAAATCTTGCACATCATGTCCAGAGGTTAAGTTCTTTTGATTCTTTCTTGCTTCTCCACTTGTGTTCTATTTGTAAGTGAACCTCCAGCTTGTGAGGAGTATCTAGGATTGTATGGCAGATTAGACAGCGGTAGGACATGGGATCTAAGATAAATAATTTTGGAATTAAAGGAGAGGGTTATTGCGTAATCTTGTATAGGATTATGAAAAATCTCATGGATTTTCAGAAGTTAAAAAATCCTCTATAGCTTCTTCTGCTGATGCATCAAAAACAAAAGTCTTAAACTGTATTCTGTGTGATTCAACATCATCACAAGATATCCATGCCGTCATGATCATTTCGTTTTCAATTTTAAAAATTTTTCCAGCCTTAGCAAACCCATGGAATTCTAAAACTATGTTAGATTTTTCTCCTGGAAATAAGGTGAAAGGGGATGAAAGAATTTCAGTGACTATCCTATCCTCTGGAACAAAATGTAAAATGCAATTTGTTGCAACATCATTCCCAAAATTGTTTATTGTAAAATCCACAAGAAACCATTGATATGGTGATACTAATTTTGGATAATCTACAGCAGTAATTTCAATTTCATCATCACAACCCCCAAAAAAACATAATCCAACAACAGATATTTCCATAACAATAAAAAATATTGCAATAGCTGCAACAATGCCTATTATTGCAATACTTTTTGGCTTCAAAGCATTTTTTTATTGTGTGTGGATTACTTATCTAACAATCATGATTCTCAATTTTAGAAAATAATGATGTCAATATTTTGAATTATACCCAATTTGCATAATCCTATCTAAGATTACGCAATCATGTTGGATAGAAACATAGTAAAATGAAAAATAGTCCTTCTATGGAAATAATAAAATGAATCCTCTCGTTGCACCAATTCCAATTTTAGTTGCAATAGGGTTTGCAATAGGTTTTATGTTTAATTATACTCCTGACCCATATGCTGAATTATCAATTATTCTTGGAGCAATCAGTATTGGGTTAGCTTTTGCTATTTTTATTTTACAGCAAAGCCAAAATCAAAAAATCAGTGATCTGGCAAAAGAACAGCATGAAATGATTCAAAAAATTAAGGAAATATCAATTCAACAACAACAAAATAGAAAAAGTAGGTTAAAACTTGCTCTGCCAAAAATTATAGATGAACTAAAAAATCTACAAACAAGCTACAAATCACTAAAGAGGATTTTAGATGACCCTAAAAGAGAAGAAATTCTTACACAATTTGAAATGACATCATATAAGAGAAATGATTCTTTTGTAACGGCTGCACGTATTCCACCGCTAATTTTGACTACTAAATACGCTGAAAATAAGATGAGAGAATTGTTTAAAGATATTCAATCTGATCTAGATCGAATTATCATGGAAAATACAATTAATCATCCACATTGGGCATGGGAACATTTTGAGTTTTGTATAAAAAATAAAAATAATTTACAATTGATTAGAGATAGAGTTGATAGTATGGATTTTTCAGTTCAACTACAATATTGTGATTTTTTGATTGAATATTATGAGTCAGCATTAGCAGATGTCAAAAGTAACTAATCCTATCTCATAAACGAATTGAACAAAAATTTCTAATCCAGATTTATCAAGTTAAATTCTTGCATAATCTCCATTAGGATTACGAAAAATTATTGTTAATTTTCCTAAACTCTATCTGCGCAGATTGTTTTTCTAACTTTGATTTTCTTTTTGAGTCAGATATTTTTCTAGAGAATAACGAAAATGTGCTGAAAATAGCTAAAATGATCATCAATTTCCCGTTCTTAACGTGATTATCAATAATTGGTTTCCACATCTTGGCCATAGTGTTTGACTCTTCTTTGGATAATCCTTCAATTAACGGGTAGTGGATTTTAGTCAGATCGAAGATCAATTTGCACATGGAACTGACTGATTCTATTGGAATCTCAAATTTCGGGATATTATCATGAGAATTTACATCAATGAAAGTATCTGCAGCATCATTATTTTCAAATTCATTCAAAGGTATGCTCTGAGGCATAGGCTCAAGTGTCACTATCATGTCACTTTGGATAGTTTCTTTTGTGCCTGAAAGTCCAAATGATCGGAGACTGTGGCCTCGCTTTGATAGTTCTTTTTTCAAGATAAAGTGAAACAGTGGCTTGTGGTTTTTCTCATTAAAACCACCTGCGTTATGACCAGAATTTAGAAAATCATGAAAATTAATGGTCCTGTTTTGTTTTGTTGTATAATCAAAATCGTTGTCTAAATTATCATTAATCCATCTTCTTAGTATTTCTGATTTTGATAATTTTTCAGACATGGAATAATTAATGACGTTGAGAATTTAAAGACAGATTATGACGTTTTTAATGCGTGGATAATGATTAATGATATTAATTCTGTAAAACCGTGAGTGTCATTGAATATTAATTTCTTTAATTCATGCGTGTAAAAAATCAATAATCATTTCACATTGTTAACAGAGTCAATGATTCTTTCATTTTCTAGCTGATTTTTATAATTTGATAATTCAGATGAGGAAAAATAACCATCATCTAAATCCAAAAAGGTGCTTCTTGCATGGACATACCAATCATTTACATCGTCTAAAATATTTGATTTTATTTTCAAAGAATTTCTTATTCTGTTGATTAATTGTTTTACAACCTCTTCTCTATCGCATTGTAACAAAATCATTGACAATTGTAATACTTTATTCTTCTTGTGTCTGTCACTGAGAACAGATAGTTGTGAAGGTTCCATGATTCCGATTGTTGCAAATACTCCTTTTTTTGACAATGACCAATATCGATAATTCTTTTGAATTCTATACTGTTCATCTTTTTTGGAATCAACTTGTTTGCGACAACTAGTGCAAACAAGTGAAACAAACCGTCCTAGAACATGTTCTTTTTTATACCTAAACCACTCTGTTGATTTGAAATTCTTCTTTTTCTTTGCAGCATCCCTTTTATTTTTATTATTCTCAAGTATTTTTAGCGAATTGGAAATATTTTCTCTTGTTTCAAAATAGGTATGTGATTTTTTACAAGACTCACATGAATGCTTGGTGCACGATAGGATCTGATATTCCGTCAAATGCCCCAATCTACTAAGATGCTTTAATGTCACATTGACCCTTGTTGCCTGCTGACCAGTTCCTGTCAATCCAGAACGTATTGAGTTTGTGGATGACAATTCATGATCAAAAAGAAATCTCAAGATTCGCTGTGCTAGAATGTAGTCCCCCCAAGGGTGGGTCAGATAATTCTCAATTTTACCCCTTTTAGGGCCTGTTTTAGGCATAAACTAAAGGTGGGTCACTTGATGTATTAAAACACCATTAGCTAAATCATAACCAAAATTTTTCATGCAAAAGATTGCAAGTCATAAAAAGAAACAAAATTCAGACTCCGAGTTTATTGAGACTGATTTTGGAGAGCGAACCATCAGCCAGCAGAACTTTAGTAGGATAATAGCAATCCCTCGACAAGCACTGGCTAACTGTGGGATTGAGCAAAAAAGCAAGGTCAATGTGACACTGGTTCAAAGCAACAATGAGAGATTCATCAAAATTTCTCCAATTGGCAGAGGTGACAAAGATGAGTAACGTGCTTGCACCTTTCATAAAATGGGGAGATTGCAAGTCTCACTGCAAAGACAGAGTAGATTCACTTGAATTGCAAGTGCTAGACCCTCAAACATTTGAGACGCAATACTCTACAAATGTCAGAGTACTGCACAAAGACAACGGAGAATGGATTGAAAAGATTCTTCCGTTGAAATCACACGAGTCTCCGAACTCTTCATTGCTCAACGAGTGGAACAAGTATGAAAGAAAAGACCTCTTGCACAAAGACAAGCATTTCAAGATAGAGACATGTCTTGATGTATCAAAGAACGGAAGACCAATTAGAAGATTCAAGATGGTCTTCTAATTCTTTATTTTTTTATATGGTGATGATATGATGGACAAATCTGAACGAATAAAAAAACTGAAACAAAGATTGGATGCGCTAAAGATATTTCCAAACAACAAGGAAGTAAGAATCCTTAAAGAGAGAATTAAAAAACAACTCTCAAATCTTCAAAAGAAACAAGACAAAAAGAAAAAATCTCAAAAATCTAATTTGTCTCGTTCAGGAAAACTACGACGATACCACAACTACATCAGACAAATCAGAAACAGTTTTCCTAATTTGGAATACAACCAGATTCGAAGTCAGTTATCAAAACGTAAGCAGGGAAAAGAAGTTTCAATTCCTGATGTAATATGGCAGAATCCGTCCCCGTAACTGATTTCAAAGATCTCTCAAAGATCTATACAAAAATCAGACAAAACAGAAACAATGCATGTTCAGATCTTCGGAAAATACATGCATTGGACACTGAAACGTACAATGGCAATATCTTTCTGATTTGCGACTCTGATGGGCTATTTCTAGATGATATCACACCTGAATTAGTCATAAATTGGCTATTTTCACAAAAATATCAGGGCTCGTGGAATTTTTTCTACAATCTGTCATATGATGCAGAAGTTATCCTAAAACTGCTTGGCAAGGAACTTTTCAAATATAGGACAACTGGCAAGCTTGAGTTTAATTTTGTCAAGTATAGAATTGTGTATTATCCAAGCAAATGCCTCAAGATCACAGCAGGTCACCACAGTACAATTTTTTATGACATTGCACAATTTTATCATTCTGGTTTGGCTGATGCATATCAGAATAACATTGGTAAACTATCTGAATCATATCTTGACATAAAAAAGAATAGAAGTCAGTTCACACTACGATATTACAATCACAATAAGAAAAAAATAAGAAACTACTGTACTACTGATTGTATCCTAACAAAACAACTGGCAGAAAAATGGGTAAAACTGTTTCACTGTGCATTCTCATTTTATCCTGCAAAGTGGCCATCATCAGGATACTTGGCAGAAAAAGTTTTGATTAATCACGGAGTCAATTTTCCAAAGTTTGATACGATACCGTATCTAATTCAAGATTTATCATTTCGTAGTTACTTTGGAGGTAGATTTGAAATGATAAAACGTGGACATGTTGGTGAATCATATCTGTATGACATCAACTCTGCATATCCACATGCGATTGCAAACCTGCCTGATCTAAATGATGGAAAGTGGTTAAAGAAAAAAACAATGCACAAAGATGCAAAACTTGGATTCTTTAAAATATTATGTGACATACCAGATACAAAACACATTCCACCATTTCCATTCAGAACAAACAACAACATTGTATTTCCAACAGGCAAGTTCATCACATATTGTACTTTAGCAGAACTTCAAGCCTGCAAAGATGATTCTCTTTACAGGATTCTTGAAGGATACCAGTTTTTTGCAAATTCTGATATTCATCCATATCGTGTTTTTATCGAAAAACTGTACCAGAAAAGAATAGAACTAAAGAATCAAAACAATCCCTTACAGCAACCAATCAAGATTATTCTAAACTCCATCTATGGCAAGACGGGTCAAAAAGTAAACAGAGTGATGGGAAATTTGTTTAATCCTGTTATTTTTTCATACATTACGGGCTTTACTCGCGCTCAACTGTACAGGT
Source organism: Candidatus Nitrosopumilus sp. (assembly GCF_029882185.1). Classification (GTDB taxonomy): domain Archaea; phylum Thermoproteota; class Nitrososphaeria; order Nitrososphaerales; family Nitrosopumilaceae; genus Nitrosopumilus. The sequence goes on from NZ_JAOULD010000012.1 coordinate 8,966, forward strand.
TTATGCGTAAAAATGACCTAGAGCGAGACATTGTAGCATTTGCAACTGATTCTATCTGTTCCACACGTAAACTGGATGTAAATTCTACAAAACTAGGCGATTTCTCATTTGAAGGAGAATCAAGTGATACGTTCTTTCTGCAAAACGGATTCTATCGGTTCAACGGTAAATGGAAGCAGAGAGGAATTGGAAAACTAGGATCAAGGGAAATTGAACATCTTGATACGATAGAAAAAGACGGCAAGCTAATTGCAAAGTTGCAGGTTTTGAGAAATTCTAGATTGCGTTCAAGCATCATTCAAAATAAATTGCAAGATATAGGCAAAATCAAACAAATTACAAAGGAAATCAATCTCAATGCAGACAGGAAAAGATTGTGGCTAGGCAAAATTGCAAGTATCAATCAAAAGGAATCAAATGATTCTGTGGCAATTTCATTGAATCATTTCAGGAAGGAGCAGGTTTAATTTTGTTCAATTTGTTTACAAGTATTTTTTACATTATCTAGCATCTTTTTCAAATTATCTTTTTGTTCGAGATAAATTTCATCTGAAATTTTTTCATCAATTTGAAAAGGATATCTAGAAATTTCTTGATGTGGATAAGTAAGTGCTATAATATCTATCCAATCCATACATTTACACAATTTAAGATATTTTGTCATATTTTGTGTTAAATCCCGCGATAATGTTTTTCCGCCAGAACCCCATCCAAAATTATTCATTACTTTGTTCATTATTTCCATAGTTTTTTCAGGATTTTCCATTGAAAATAGATTTGGCAGATGTTGTAAAAATTCTAAACCTGCTTTTTCTCTTTCAGTTAATTTTGACGTATCAATTTTGTCAATACCAATTTTATCAATTGCTGATTGATAATCGGATGAAACGACATTACTTTGTTCATAAAATTCATCCACATTTTTTAAGAATTTTGTGAATTTTCCTTGGAATAAATTTGATTCATGTTTATTTAACGACAACGCAAGTGATTCTTTCCAAATTGCTATTTTAGCTACTTCGTTGGATTCAATAAACTCCAATAATTCATGAAGGTTTTCTAAAGCCCCCCAACTTAATTTTACATAATCGGTAGGGGGATCTAAATTAATTTTTTTTGCAGATATTATCATTTCATCTATAATTTTTGGCATCTGAAGATGGCCTAGATTTTTTATATTGTGAACTATTTCATTTTTTAACAAATATGCTTTCAAGTGTTTTTCTAATGCCTGTTGTAAAAAAAATCCAGTTATTGGATAATCTCCATTTTTAAAGGCATTCTCTGCTCGTTGAATGTCTGTTTTTCCATACTGAAATAAATCTAAATAATTCATAGATGTTTTTATTTAACTTTATTAAAAAAGAATGTGAATTTAGTATTATAATTTACAATTAACTTAGAATTTTATAATATCCATCATGATTACAAAATAACATATTGAAAAATTAATTTTATATTCTATAGAAAACAGTAATATCTATAAAATATGTTTAGAATTTCACTATTCGTAGAGTTTTGTAGAATCTATAGATCTTGATTTTGATATGAATAGAAGATAATATCATGTAACATTCTATTCCTAGATGTTATGGCTAGTTATTGATCAGAAATAGTATATCTAATCATTATTAGTTCTATTAGACAATGCTAGATTTTACAAAAACTATCATCACAGTGTAACCTTTTTTTCAATTTCTATTCATAGACTGAAAATATTGTTTGTAGATTTCCCTGCAGCATCATTATCTTTTAGTGTAGAATTAGTATTTCTGACAAGTCTACTCTAGCTAATTTGTAGCTTTTGTAGATTTGAGAATTTTATGAATAGATGTCATATTGGATAACATAAATTGAATTAACGCAATTACATGAAAATCATGATCAATGTTAAATATCATTTTAACGTATCAATAATAACGAGAAATCTATCACTCTGCGTCGTAGAGTGATCGGTCTGGAAAACATCTCATGTTAGGTTAACGTCCTAGAACTATAGTGTTTTCCATGTTATCTCGTTGTTTTTAATTTCAAAACTCCTCTTGCAAAACCATTTCTATTAACAAAGTTTCCATTGCATCTTCAATGAAGAATTTTGAATGAATCAAGAACTACTTTCTAAACCTGTCAGTTTGCAGGCACAAACGGGGGGCAGTCTATTTTTACTGACAATCTCTAAAAATAGAATCCCTCCTTTTTGTGCCTAGGTTTGTGCTATATTGAAACGATGTCTAGGTAATTACTTAGATTATAAACAAATTTTATTTGAATTTAATTTAACATGCATTAATTCTTCAAAGGAAGGAATCAATTCTTCAGAATAATCTTCATAATTATTTTTGAATCCTTCATTCCTTTGGTAAAATGGGATTTTTGTATCGTTACCGTCATCATAAACTGGCGAAAAGCAACTAGGATTGTTTTCACAAGTACATAGTATGATTCAATTTGTTTTGAATTAATTTTTATCTTTAAATGCGATGAAGTGTAATCAAAGCTGATCAAATGAGTGCCACTTGGAGAGAAAGACTAAGTCAAAGGAGACAAGAAATAGGAATTGAAGGACCAGAATATGACTACATACAAAGATACATTGAATCCTATTGTTCTGAGGCTGACCGTCTATGCAAAAAAATTGATATGAATAAAACTGTCGATGAGGTAATAGACGCTATGAAAGATGAAAAATTTGACAAGTTTACAAAAGGAATAATTGATTCTATTCATAAAAAGAGAGGATATGATCCTGATGACGACAGTAAAAAAGAGATTACTATTTCAAATTAAACAATATATTTACAAAAAACTTGTTCTGAGACACAACAAAATTACTGTAAAGTTTATTCAGTCATCACTAAATGGCAGTCGAATCCGTGTGGTTATTGAATCTGAAAATTTTATTTGATGTTATTTAAAATCAAAAGTCAACAAGCACATTTTTAATTTACACGTGGGTCCTTTTCCAACTCAAACACCAGTATTTTCATCTTAAGGTGACACACTGCATTTGAAATCCATATGACGGGAGGAATCTAGTTCTCTCGTTATTGAGAATCATATCCTGTCTTTAAATCTAAAAATTCTCAAAATATTACACTTGAGAAAATTAATTTGGATTATGTCTGCAGCATTAATGATGATAATTCCATTACAATCAATTGCATTTGCCGAATCAACTTATGATATTAACATCCCTTCTGGTTCTGCTGACAAGGATTCCCCGTTTCATTGGTCAAGTGAGAAGGATGGAGACACTTCTGGATTCATTGAGATCATAGTAAATGATACGGTCTTTTGGAAGAACGGGGACATGGCTACCCATACTGTCACATCTGGAACTCCTCTAAACGGACCCGATGGGATTTTTGACAGTGGCAAGATGAATCCGGGAAAATTCTTTGTACAAAAGTTCACACAAGTGGGGGAGTTTCCATATTACTGCACCATTCATCCGTGGAGAACAGGTCTTGTAAGCGTAGTTACCGGTAATAGTTACCTGTTTAATGTCGGTTCTGACTTTGGAGATGGCGCAAATGTATTTGATTTGGAATACAAGTTCAATCGATTGGTTAACCGTGCAAGCATTGATGAAAGTACAAAATCAGTTTCTCTTGAATTAAGAGGAAACACAATAAACGATGACAATACGTTGACTCTGTTTCTTCCATCTGCTTTGATCAGCGGAATATCTTCGGTATCCATCGATGGAGCCATGACAGAAGAATTTACCCAGGAATTTGAGGATGAAATTACCGTGCTGGTAATTGGTGAAGTTCCTTCTGATGCAAAATCAGTCACCATAACTGGGACCACAATAGTTCCGGAATTTGGAACAATTGCCACAATGATATTGGCAGTTGCAACCATATCGATAATTGCAGTTTCTGCAAGATCAAGACTTGGCATCATACCAAGAATCTAGACAAGTTGTTTTTTTCTTTTTTATTCTAAACCCACTTCCACGTGGGTGCTAAAATAACAAATTCAGATTTGGGGCGAACAACAATTCTATAATATTCCCCATTAGGTCCCATTCCAGATTTTTTTCTCAATCTCCCTTCAGACTGTCTTAATGCTCGTTGGCGAGAAGTCATGCTCTGCCATTTTTCTTGTGTTTTTTTCACATTCTTTTTGGATGCCTGAGTTTGTTTTGCAGTGGCCACTAGGTCATTACAAAAATATGATATTTAACATAAGAATCTAAATTCTAATTACGGTTATTGAAAAAATCTCAGACTCGTCAAAATACGAATTGGGAGTGACTATCATTCCTGAAAATCAAATCAATATACTTTATTTTGTATTGGTATATTGTGATCAATGAGTTTGAAAGACACACAAAACGAAAAATTGTTAATTGTTGCATTTCCAAGTGTGGGGTTGGTTGGTGCTTTTGCAATATCATACCTAATTACTCAATTACAAATGAAGGATATAGGAGAACTAGAGATTGGAAAAATATCCCCATCATATATGATTGAGAATGGGAATATTTATGGCCCCATCCGTATCTACAACAAAGACAACATTTATGCAATTTTAGCAAATATTCCTTTGAGCCCACTCTCCACATACGAATTAATTAACAAATCAATCGAATTTGCAAAAAGCAATAATATTGAGAAAATAATTATTCCGCGGGGATTAGAAGTAGGTAAAGATTTTAAAGAAAATCCCATCTCCTATGGTCTAGTGGCTAATCAAAATTCAAAACGCCTTTTGGATGAATATAGTTTGCCAATCATTCCAGGTGCAACAGTTCTTGGTGCAGATGCAAGTGTAATCTCTGCATTGAAAAATTCTGAGACATCATGTATTGTTTTATACACTACTTGTAGAATGATGTTGCCAGATGATGACGCCATAATAAAATCAATTAAAACACTTTCAGATATTATTAAGGTCAAAGTGGAAACTGAGAAATTTGAGGAGAGACTAGAAAAAATTAGCAAAGACAACCAAAAGATGATAGAAGAAACTAGAAAATACTATGAGGATGCATCTGGAACACCTGCATCAATACAGCCTGCAGGAATAGGATGAATAACAAATCAGAAATTAACTGATAATGACTTTGGGTTCCTAATTTTCTTCTTTTTTTAAATTCAACATACAGAATTTCACGTGGTCTTTTTTCGTAGATTAGTAGTTAATTCAGTCCTTCCTTGCAGATATGCAAACTCCCACCACTACGTTACTGGTATCACATCAATTTCGCTTAAAAAGAGATTACTCCATTGCAGGTTAATTAGGATGAAATGACTATTGACATCATGAATACGATGCAATCATGGAATCAAAAAATATGTTCAGACTGCAAGAGGTTACATTGTCAAAAAGGATGCAATTGTGATTGTTATTGGGAGCCTTAGAACAATTTTGGCACACGGTATGGTCACTTAGGATACATGTTCACATAACGCAAAAGTCAAGATGGCAGGACTCAAGGACATGTACGAATGTACAAACTGTCACAAATTCATCCCCGTCATTGAATCAAAGTAGATGGAATTATTTTTAAAATAATAAAAAATAAGAGCAGTTGAAAAACTAACTGCTTTTCATTGCAATTAGGATTTTAATTCCTGATTGTGCAGATTTTATCTGTGATTCAAGAAGTTGGGCCTTTTGAGTCAAGTTTTGTATCTTGTCATCATCATAGTTTAGCTTCTTGTATTGGCTGATCTTCTGGTTGACCTGTGTCAGGTTGTTCTTCATGTCATTCACTTTGACATTAAACGAAGCGACAAGGGAATCAATGCCGTCTTGAGAGAACAGTGTCACATTTACGCTATCTGATTCTGCCATAACCTTTGCACCATATGTGGCACAGTCTCTATATTTCACACTATTCGAGTCAATTGGAACTGGTATTGCATCAATGTCTGAAGTTACAAGTGCACCTACTGACTCTTTGCTGTACTTGTTATGGCAATAGTCAAACGTGACACTAGATGTGTTTTGTTTTAGATCAGTTACCCTGATGTCTCTTATTCCGTTCCTGTCAATCTCATCCTGGGAATATGCAAATGCATACTGCAACAGAATCATTGCAAGTAACACTGCAATCACAACCAGACCCAAGGCAAAGTTTGCAGATGTCACAAACCTATATGCAGGCAGTATCATCTTTGACTTTAATTGCTCAGTATTGTGAGGGATTGCCCCATCAATATCTTTGATAATTTCATATATCGTCATTTTTTGTTCACCCCCAAAGGAACCTGTAGAAAACAGATGATAACCAAATGTGGTTAATCAAGGGATTCAGTTAAGAATCTATTTTCTCATCTGCTTTCATTTTTGTGTTTTGGATTTTTGACCTCCAATAGGATGATGTATAATCTTGCTTATTAGATACAGACAAGTTGATTTCATTCGGAATTAAATCATTTTCACGTATCCTTAATTCTCTCTGATACCATAACATGACAGAAGGTGAAAAAATGAATATTTATGACACAAGGACAATTTCATGTAGAAACTGTGGAAAGTCTATTGGCGAGATTGATTATGATGCAGAAGTAATTCTTCCTCAATGTGGCCAGTGTGCAAATCCGATGCCTGAAGGGGACAATATTGTATACACTGCAAGTTATTTCCAAAACAACACCCCATTGAAAAAATCAAAAACGCTTGAGCCGTTGACTCATTAGGCAATACTTGTGATCAATCCAATTCATCCAAATATTGTTCTTCATTCTCTGAAGGGTTGATCACAATTTGCTCAAAACTGGTACCCTTACACTGCGGGCATTCTGTAATTATTGTAACTCCTGCTTTCTTAGAAAACACATTGCCGCAAGACTTGCAAACTCGCAATTCATCTAATATTGCCATAAGGTAACAAGTGCACTATATCTATTTTAGATGTCGCAAAAATCCAGATTTGGTTTTAGAAATTGAATGTAACTTGTATCGATATGAGTTATGCACAAAAGCAAGATCATACGCCATGTTTAAATCTATGAGATAATATGCAGTCTTGCCGTCAAAAGGTTTGTAGGCATTAACCTGGTTGGGAAACCCACACGGAAAGAAAAACCTTCAATATTATAAAATAAAAAAACACATATTTCTTTATGATGTATTTTGTTTCTGGAATGTATAATTATCTTTTGATATGATGTGACGGAATCAGTTTTCGTTTTTAGTCATAGCGTAAAATTTGTTCACAGTATTTGTTTTCATTGATGCAATATTCTTCATTACAATGCTAAAATTTCGAAAACATTCCTCAAAAAAGATAGGACTCCCCTAAGGCACCCTAGTTCACATCGGCGACAAGTATTCTGAGGGTACAAAGATACAGTAGATTCAGTATACTCAGGACAATTCCAGGCAAATTTCAGTTGAATCAGTTTCAGAGTGCTCAAAATCCCTTGATGAGTCATCTGTTTTTTGGCTTCAGGTAACGGGCATTCACGATCCTAAAATAATCCAACAGATTTGTGATTCTTTTGATATCAGTAATTTGACATTGGAAGAAGTAATGAATACAAACCAGCATCCCAAAATTGAAGAGTTTCAAAATTATCTGTATGTAAACACTAGAACGTACTATTTTGACAAAGAATCAGGCAAAGCAAGATATGATAACATTTCAATCATTCTTGGTAAAAACTTTGTAATAACATTCCAAGAAAAAGAAAATGATCTCTTCGAGTCAATTCAAAATAGAATTAATGACAAAAACTCGCTGTTAAGAAAGGAGAAAAATGATTATTTGTTTTGCACCATTTTAGATGCTGTAGTTGATCACTATTTTCCCACACTGGAGCACATTGAGGAAAAAATAGTCTCGCGTTTCATCATCTGACAAAAAAACACAGTACGAGATTTATCAACTAAGGCAAGAAATGACAATATTCTCCAAAATTCTTCGTCCGCAAAGAGAGTTTCTTAGCATGTTGCTGCATAGCGATTCAGGCCTCATTGAAGCAAGAACATCAAGAAACATTCATGATGTATATGAGCATGTCATTCATCTTTTGGAAACGCTTGATTTGAACCGGGAAAATCTGACAGGACTGCATGATCTCTATCTATCCACAATTAGCAACAGAATGAACGAAGTGATGAAGATGCTTGCAATCATTGCCTCTCTATTCATTCCGATAACGTTTGTTGCAGGTGTCTATGGGATGAACTTTCAGCACATGCCGGAGCTAAACTCTTCTGTTGATTATCCTGCAGTATTAGTTGGAATGGCGGCATTATGTAAATGCTCAAAATAATAATTAAGGCACTGGAGATTTGTAACTCATGCATTAGTAAAATAAATGACTATTTGTCTTTTAATTTTAGTTAATTCCAGTATTGAGATTTATGTTTATACTATTATTCAGCAAATAACATGTTTCTTTATGCTTCAAAACAGATTCAAGAAAATACTTGTTGGGATAGATGGCTCTGCAAACTCCATACGTGGATTGAATCAGGCGATATCACTTGCAAGACAATCTCAAGGAACAATTACAGGAATTCATGTATTACCGGAATTTCCCCCATCCTATGAAATAGACATAAAATCATACCGCGCGCAACTAAGCAAACAAGGAAAAAAGTTCATGGCGTCAGCCAAGACTAGCGCAGCTCGTCACGGAATAGAATTTCATGAAAAGATTGCCTCCTCAAAAAATGCAGTCGATACCATAGTAGGATTTGCCAGCAAGAACAAATTCGATGTCATAATTATAGGTTCAAGAGGGTTGGGATCTCCCAATGCAAACTATGTTGGTAGCGTTGCACATGGAGTAGTGAATAATTCAAAGGTGCCCGTATTGGTTGTAAAATAGATTATTAGGATTTTTTTAATAAACCATTTTTCAAGTTGAATGCTCTTTGAGCCACTTGCCAACCTCTGGCCATAGTTTTTTGTGTGCCGTTCTGCTGATACATAATCCAACGTGGCCTGTTGGAAATTCTATAGTTTGTTTGTCAGTGCTTGCAACTATGTCTGTAATTGTCCTACTAGAGTCGGCTGAAACAAGATCATCATTTGTTCCAACTATGTTCAATACAGGCATTGTGATATTCTTTAGATCAATAAGAGTATCACCCAACATCATCTTATTTTGGATGAGTAGGTTTTTTTTATAAATGTCATCTATGATCTGCTCAAATGTTTTCCCAATTATTGGAACACTGTCATAAAGCCAAGATTCTACTGCAAAAAACTGTGTAGTTTCCTTTATTGTTCTGGGTTGGCTAAAGTAAAATTGATACTTTAAAGATGCCTCCAATGGATTGCGAAGTATGAATGCAATGTTAAGAAAAGATGATGGCACATTTCCAAAGGTATTTACAAATTTTTTTACATCCAGATCTTTAATCCATGATTCTAATACGGTTGGATGTTTTCCAAGATCTGCTGGAGTCGCATGCAAGATCAAGTTCTTCACATCTTTAGGATGCATTGCAGAATAAATCAAAGACAAAATTCCGCCCCAGCAATATCCAAACAAAGTAACATTTCTAGAGCCTGTGACTTCCTCTACTTTGTCAACTGCATTTTCAAGATAGTCATGGGCATAACTTGCAAGCGGCATGTTTTCATCTTCAATAGTTGGCATCCTCCAGTCAGTAGCATAGACATCAAATCCAAGATGTTGAAAACGTCTAATTATGCTGGTTTCTGGAAGTAGATCCAAAATATAGTGTCTGTTGATCAAAGAACCTACAACAAGAATAGGTGTTTTGAATTTTTGAGGTGAATCTGTTTTGTAGTGATGAACCTCAAATTTTCCCTTCATTGGAATTATTTCAGAAGGCGTTCGATTAATTGTATCTCGGATAGGCTCTATCAGGTTATCATAATGACCAATCATGGTTTCAAGATATTTGTATAATGAATCATGATGACCAACTGATGCAAATTCTGTAAATGAACCTACAAAAGATGATAGTGATTTTGAAAATTCTCTTTGTTCTAAATTACTACGTAGTTCAGCATCAAAAGTAGATCTAATTTCATCTTGAATCTTTTTACCTGTAGACTCTTGTAAATTATTAGCAGACTCAATTGCTTGTAACCATGAATTAAAAAGAATCAGACCATACCTTGATTGAAAATCAAATGATTTTATTACAAAATTAGTGTAAACAGATAACGGATTATCAGTGTTCTTTGAATCTTTCAATCCACTATAACATTGAAAATTGACATATATTGTTATTCTTCAATATCATGTCTGACTTTCTTTTAATAATCTAATTACATCAAAATCATCAGAGTATCAAATTGCAAGAAATATCAAAGACATCCTGGCATTCTTTGTCTGTCCAAAAAATTGCAGAGATGCTCCAGACTGATCCTAAACAAGGTTTGGACTTGAGTGAGGCAACTAATCGTTTGCAAAAGTTTGGAGAAAACGCATTATCTGTAAAAAAAGAACAAAGTCCAGCTATTTCATTTCTTTTGCAATTCAAGCAGCCACTAGTCTTGATTCTCATAATAGCTGGTTCCATAACTGTAATGTTACAGGAATGGATTGACACTGGTGTAATCTTTGGCGTAGTTATAGCCAATGCAGTTATCGGTTTTATTCAGGAACATAAAGCAGGCAAAGCAATTCAAGCTCTTGCACAGATTGTAAAAAGCGAAAATGTTGTTGTTAGAAACGGTGAAAAAATCAGGTTATTCTCAAAAGAAATTGTTCCAGGTGATGTAGTACAACTTCGTTCAGGAGATAAAATTCCAGCTGATATGCGTCTATACCATACCAAAGATTTGAAAGTTGATGAATCAGTCCTAACTGGCGAATCAATCTCTGTCAAAAAGCAGACCGAAATTTTTCCATCAAACACGGACCTTGCAGAGCGTAAAAACATGGCCTATGGCGGAACTTTGGTTACAAACGGTTACGGTGTGGGAATAGTTGTCATAACAGGTGATGGTACTGAAACCGGCAAAATATCACAAACCATGTTCAAGGCAGAGGAACTTGAGACCCCTTTAACTAAAAGAATATCTCATTTTAGCAAAAAACTTCTTTTTGTAATTCTTGGATTATCTCTTCTGACATTCATTTTCGGAGTTTTGTTCACACAAAGAACCATGGCCGAATTATTCATGGAAGTAGTTGCCCTTTCAGTTGCAGTGATTCCTGAAGGATTACCAGCTGCCATAACCATAACTCTTGCTATCGGTGTAGGATACATGGCCAAAAGAAATGCCATAATAAGAAAACTTCCTGCAGTGGAAACACTTGGCAGTATCACAATAATATGCTCAGACAAGACAGGAACTATAACTGAGAACCAGATGACTGTAAACGAAATCTATGCAGGTGGAAAATTTTTTGAGGTATCTGGAACTGGATTTCAACCCACGGGCGAAATTAAATATGAACAGAATAGCATCAATCTTGACGAACATCAAACACTCAAAGAGTGTCTCATTGCAGGACTGTTATGCAATGATTCGGATTTAATTCAAAAAGAAAATAATTGGGAGGCAAAAGGGGATCCTACTGAAGTTGCATTAATCACGGCAGCTCACAAAGCAAACCTCAAACAAACTCTGGCAGAGTCATTTTATAGAATTGATGCTATTCCATTTGAGTCCCATCTTCAGTTTATGGCCACACTACATGATAATGCAGGGGATAAGATGGTTTATGTAAAAGGCTCTGTTGAAAAAATTCTTGCAATGTCCTCGTATCAAATTAATGAACATGCAGAATATGAAAATGTTACAGAGATTGATATTTCAAAATTAAATAAAATTGCAGACAGTATGGCATCAAAAGGCCTGCGAGTGTTGGCTTTTGCCAAAAAGAAAATAGTAGATGAAAATCATAAACTTGAAATTTCTGATGTAGATGATGGACTAATTTTTCTAGGCTTTCAAGCCATGCTAGATCCTCCTAGACCCGAAGTCATTGAAGCTATAAGGGAATGTCAAAATGCAGGAATACGTGTCAAAATGATAACTGGTGATAATCTAAAAACAGCAATTAGCATAGGTGAGCAGATTGGTCTAAATCATTCATCTCAAGGAAATCGGCGCAATGTAACAGCAATCACGGGAAAGGAATTAGAGCAATACTCTGGGAATGAACTGGTTGAAATTATTGATAAAACAGATGTGTTTGCAAGGATTTTGCCTGAACGAAAATTTTCCATAGTAAAGACACTTCAATCCAAAGGTAACATTGTTGCCATGACTGGAGACGGTGTTAATGATGCGCCTGCTCTAAAACAAGCTGATGTAGGAATTGCAATGGGGATTACAGGTACGGAGGTTGCAAAAGAGGCATCGGATGTGATTTTAACTGATGACAACTTTGCGTCAATCAAGGCAGCAGTGGAAGAAGGGAGACGAATTCTAGACACTTTGATTAAATTCATCACGTGGACACTTCCTACCAGTTTTGGAGAGGGTTTGGTCATATTGACATCCATCTTTCTGGGTCTGCTTATGCCCATTCTACCAGTCCAGATTTTATGGATCAACATGACTACGGTTCTTACGTTGGGAACGATGCTCATTTTTGAGCCAAAAGAGTCTGATGTGATGAAACGCCCTCCAAGACGACCCAACTCCCCAATTCTCACAAAGGATCTGGCAATACAGATAATCATTGTCAGCACATGCATTCTGATTTCTGTTTATGGCTTGTTTGAATGGTCAATAGAGGAAGGCAACACCATTGAAGAGTCAAGGACGATTGCAGTAAATACAATTGTAATGATCGAGATATTTTATATGTTCAACTGTAGGTCTCTGACTAAATCTGTTTTTAGAATGGGATTTTTTTCAAACAAGTTGATTTTTCTCGGAGTCATAGTTATGATTTTGTTGCAGATTGCTTTTACATATACTCCTATCATGAATGACATTTTCCAGAGTAAACCAATTGGAATTGAATCCTGGTTGAAGATAGTGGGAGTGTCCATAGTCACTTTTCTAATAATTGAAACAAAAAAATTCATTAGTAACAAACTTGAGATTAAAACACAAAATAATAACTTGTAATTAGATAATGATGTTGCAACAACAAAAATGTCCATGTAAATGCGGTTGTGCCAAAACAATATCAAATGTGTATTATGATCTTTGTATCTTTTGTACACTTGGAACGCATAAATCTCAATAAAATAGCATATTGTGGATGATGTAAAATTTATTGTCATAATTGATTACACACTTAAAACTAATACAATTCTTTATCATTTTAACAAAATTAGTATGAAATACTATTATGAAAAATAATAGATGGCTGTAATGTTACTACGTCCGGAAAGAGGCCTCCAACCTGTCTATTATCATATGGTTTTGCAAGTTTTGTATAAAAGCAATGGGTAGAAATTATTCATACGTCATGTTATAGGAATTTGCAACATTTTCACTTTGCATTTCTTTTCGTTTTTGAAATTGTTTTATCAACCAGTACAACGTGATGGGGAATATCGTTAGAGTGGAAGATTTTGTACTAATTCTAATTTAGATTTCTTATTGAATTTTTAGATCTAAAATATTGGTTCAATTCTAATGGACTCTCATCTTTTCATCCCAAAAAGACATGCAGATATGCGTAAAATCTAGTTCCATATGATGCTTCAGTGTAATTAAGAAATTATCTTTTAATAATAAAATTTGAATACACTATTGTTGAATAGTTACGAACCTATCAAAAAGAAAGTAGAATCTATGAAAAACGTGACTACAAAACCGATGTTTGGTTATCAATGTTTTTCTATAGAAAAAAAATTCTTTGTAGGGTTTAGCAATAAGAACAGTTTACAGGTTATTGTTAGACTGCCTAAAGATCAACAAGAAATTGCGATTAAATCAAAAGCAATCAAGCCGTTTTCTCATGGCGCAAAAATGGGGTGGATTGAGATTAATTCTAAAGAAACTACAACAACAAGTGCTATGAAATGGATTTTGAAATCTTATGAAAATGCAAAAAATTAGCATAGGATCCATGAGAATTTGAACTTGTCTATTTGAGGGATTGATCTACCATTTTACGATAAATTTGAGTGTGAGTGGATATTATTTCAAAACTTTGTAATACAAATCAACTAATTGATCATACTTTACATCTTAACAAATTCAAGTTTTGTCTCATTTTCTATATTTTTGAAGAGAGGTATTTCTTTGCCCAAAAGTATCGGAATAACAGATATGATTATCTCATCTACAGTACCTTGATTAAGAAAAGATGCAAGAATTAATGAAAGATCATAATATGCACCAATGATGAATCCATAATATTGTACAAAAATTAGAAAATTTAGGTGTAAACATTGAGATCAAATTAATAGACATAATTGAAAAATCAAAAATATAATTTCTGCTGGTACCTCTAGTCTTAAATTTAGTATTGATGTGGGCTACATATGATGATGAATTTATTTTTGGTTTTATCTCTGGTTGCCCTATTCTCTATTTTAATGACCAGTGAGGCACATGCTTCACATTTTACAATTCCAATTCCTCAAGATGATCACATTTCCGGTATGAGAAGTGTCATTGACTTCTATGTACCAAGAAGTCATTCTGTAAATGCTGGAGACGTCATAACTTGGACCAACGAGGATTCCATACCCCATACAATTACCAGCGGTAAGGGCACATCCTTGGTCAAACAGCTAAAAGAATCCGAAGGAAAACCTGACGGATTCTTTGATAGTGGAATTATCAACCCACAAGAGTCATGGTCATTTACATTTTCAGACCCTGGCCAATACACATACTATTGCACACTCCACCCATGGGTGGAAAGAAGCATAACCATACTGGAGTCCGAACACAAGATACCAAGTCCTAGAGTACAGATAGAAGAAGGAGTCAAGCCCTATGACATCAAGTGTAATCTTGATTATTCACTAGTCTTCAAGTCTTGGGATTTGAAACCTGTCTGCATAAAATCTGAGCATATGCAGAGACTGATGGATTTCGGATGGGCATCTACATATGATCCATATCCTATGATTGTGACGGCACCTGATGCAAAAGACAAGACATATGTCATATTGCAGGGAGATGATAAAGTCTCAGAAATCTTTTCTGAAAAGAAATGGAAGTCAGGTCCAAACATGACATATCTTGATTCATCTATGGATGGTTCATTATTACTGGCAGCAAGCAGCCAAAGTGATACAATTTATGCATTTGATATGGAATCAGGTGAACCCATCAAGGAAATTGCAGTAGGAAAGACTCCAAAAGGAGTAAAAATTCACCCTACCGGAAAGATAGCATTTGTTGCAAACGAGAATTCTGGAATGATTAGCGTGATCAATCTCGATACATTGGATGTCATAAAGGAGATTCAAGTTGGTAACCTCCCCCACAACATAGTGTTTCATCCAAACGGACTGGAGGCTTTTGTAACAATTCAAGGAGAAGATAAAATAGCAATAATTGATGTTAATTCGTTAGAAAAGACAGGTTTCATTCAGGTTGGAAATCTGCCTCACAATCTCGACATAACACCTGATGGCAACACTCTATTTGTAACAAACATTGGAAGCAATGATGTTGCAGTAATTGATCTAGGTGACAAGGAGATAATCAAACGCATTCATGTTAGCCAAGGACATCACGGTATTGACATTCCACCTACTGGAAATAGAATTTTTGTTTCAGGAATTGGAGATGACAAGATAAGTGTAATTGATACTACATCATTTGAGGTCATAAAGCAAATTACTGTGGGTAAAGGGCCACATGGGTTAAGAACAGACTCTAGTGGAATCAAACTGTATGTAGGAGTAACTCAGACAAACGAAATTGTTGTGATTGATACTGAAATTCTGGAGATAACAGACAGGCTAAATCCCGGCAATACTCCATTTTGGGTTGCAATTCCTGGAAATCCATAATTTTGAAAAATTTTTCATTGTCTTTTGTATTGCCTTAGATTAATGGATTCAAAAAATACAGTTTTATAATTATTGTCCTGAAGATAAATGCACACTAGACCGAGATTTTCAATCCAAAGAAATACAAGATCTATAGTTTTGGTTAGTAAAAATATTCAATCATCTCCAACAACAATATGTAATATTACTAATGAAGCAAGCAGCATTACAAGACCAAACTGGCCATGAAGCAGCTTGCCAAATATTTTGGAGTTTCTAGATGATGTATACTTTAGCAGCAATCCGCTTACCATCATGACGCTCATCACTATAGCCAAGGACAGAGAAACTGAATCCAGATGCCTGGATAGCATTAGACCGTGAGTCATTCCTGCAAAATATCCAATTGAATTAAGCATTATGTGAAAATTCAATACTGGTTTGTAGACAGTCCTGATCTGTTTTGTGACCTGCATTGTTGAACTGCCTGTCTTAAGTGCATATCTTCGGATTTTGTTCATTGCAATAAAAGGCACATTTGCCACTATTCCAGCTCCCACTGCAACCCATCCCAGATTTTCTACAACGTCTTCTGCATCGTCATCATCATCTGCATATGCTAAAGTTAGAGGAATCCCCAACAATATCAGTACTGACAAAAATACAACAAATTTCAGATTGGTTTTTTTGATTGTCATGACTTTGGATCGGATTTTCTTTTTGATGATGTAATCTTAAAGGCAGTGTAAGCTACTGAGATTCCAATTGCTGCAATGGTGCCATACAGAATGACATTTCCAATGTCAGTACCTATTGGAATCCCTTCATCCTGATGTTCTCTTTCTCTTTTCATTTCCCCAAAACCTTCTCTGTCATCGTCTTCCTCAGCATATACATCTGGAATTACGTAGACTACCGATATCATAACTAACAATACAAACACAATTGAGATTGATTTCATATGCTATTTTGTTTCGTTATTTTGTGGATTTAAAGAAATAATAGAATTTTCATGGGTGGAAATCAATTCAGAAAATCAGATGCCTCAATTAAGTATCTGAAAATTCTTTTTTCATCATGGCAACAAAAAACCTGTAAAAAAAGTAGCATCGGCGCCGGCAAGATCAGGTCTTTCTGAATTTAACAGGATTTTTGACAATTTTAAAAAAGACATAGAAAAATCATTTTCTTCCTTTCCAATGTATCACACAGAGGACTAGCCAATGGCAACATGCTTTCTTGTAATCCTACAATTCCTCTTGATTTTTCATCATCATAACTGAGATATTTTTCCAAAACCCATCTTAAACAAACTACACATTGTTATATCTCAAATTTAACACAGACTATAATGGTAGAGGAATTTTTAGATATATTTTTCAAAGGGGATGAACTTGCAATTGCAATTGGTTTTGTGATTTCCATTGTTGGGGGATTTTTAATTGGCGTTGAAAGGGAGAGCAGAGGAAAGTCTGCAGGAATCAGCACCTACATACTAGTTATTGCGGGTTCCATGATGTTCACATATCTTTCGGCTAATGTGGATCCATATTCCACGTCAAGAATTGCATCATATGTTGTTGCAGGAATTGGCTTTCTAGGTGGAGGGATGATCATCCGGGGGGAAGGGAAGAGAATTTTCAACCTTACAACTGCTGCAAGCATTTGGTGTGCTGCGGCCATAGGCATGGCATTAGGCTATGAATATTATTTTCTTGCAGTATTGGGAATTATTCTTAGTATTCTCGGTCCAAGAATACCCAGCATCACAAAAAAATATTCATCTGACATAAAACAAAAAAATAAAGATGACTAGTGCCAAACATAGAATCACATTAAATATGATTTTAGAATATCTCCATTGGATTATGCCATAATGAAGGAAGTAATCAAATGAAAAATTCTCCCCGTTTTGTAGAATGCACATCCAATTTCTTGGTTGTACATATGGAATAAGTGGTAAAAAACATCACATCTTTTTCAATACCCTGCTTATGCACAAAATTATACAGTTGGGCACGACAAAAACTTGTGATAAATGCAAAAATCAACTGCATTATGTTGCGTTCTCTTGCACTAAACTCATCAAACTCCATTTCTTCATTTTTTTTATTTTTAAAAACACTAAATTTATGTAATTAATTTATGAACAATTCATCATTTTCAATTTTCCAACACTTTCCAAATTTTTTCAATACTTGGATGAGATGTGACACCAGTCGTCTAAACCTGTCATAAGCATTGTTTGTAAACTATGGGAGTAAGAATTTTAAAATATTTTCAACTAATCCTCTACACCAACCAACATAATTGGACAGTGAACATTTTCTTGAACCTGCTTTGCCACACTACCTATCTTAAGAAATGATTTGTAATTAGGAATTTTTCTCTTTTTCCCCATTATGATAAGATCAATTTGCTCATCGTTTGAGTATTTGATGATGGTCTCTGAGGGATTCCCTGTTCTGAATATTCCTTTACAATCTATTCCTTCTTTTTTGCATGTCTCTACGCGTTCAGCAAGAAATTCTTTTACATTTTTTTCTACATGAGAAAAGATTTTCTCTATTTGCGTTTTGACATATTTTTCATCTTTTCTTATCACTCCAAAACTATGATCATGCCAAGTATGTATTACATATAGAATTGTAATTTTAGATGATTCTAATTTTGAGATATGAATTGCATGTTTTAAAGCCTCATCCCCACTATCTGTACCTCCATGAGGAACCAATATTGTTTTGTACATGCTCTTATTGCAATAAGTAAGATAATTAAATTAGATGAATATCTGAAAATCTTTCCTGGTTGAATTCTGTCTGGATTTATATCAGAAACAAACCCCAAAAAATCATTTAGATTAATAATGGCATCAAAAATATCGTAAATAGAAATTAGTGAATATTTTGTTTGAAAATTATTATTTTGTCTTGGTTTCCTTTATTGTTTCGATTACACTGTTTTTCCTAGTCCGATACCTAATCAACAAAAAAATGAAGCATTTGAGTGGTGCTCAAAAACTATTGGGAATAGCATCACTCCTTATCATAATCTCTGAAATTACATATTTGGGAGCATCTCTTGGATTGTTTGAAATTGCATTAGAAGTAATCACTTCAATAGGTGTAGGGATGGTGATATTTGGAATTGCGTTACAACATCAGCTAAAGAATATTGCTGCAGGTATTGGGGTTTTTTTCAGTTCTGATATTAACATTGGAGATTCAATTACCATTAAAGACATGCACGGAGTGATAATAGAAATTCACTTGACAAAAATTGTTGCATTAACTGAAGATGGTGGAAGAATTATCATCCCGACCCAAAAACTTGCAGAAGATGTTGCAATAGTATACAACAAACAAAGAAAATCTCATTAGAATTGCTGACAATCATGTGTTTTTTGATTATTCAAAATAATCTTTTGAAAATTTGTGGTCCCGCGGGGCGGAATTGAACCACCGACAACCCGGTTTCTGTATGCCTGATATGCTGTTTTTCGGTCAGCCATCTAAAGCCAACAACTACAGCCGGAAGCTCTACCAGGCTGAGCTACCACGGGACAAAAAAACGAGGATCAATACTATTAAAAAACTATCGTAGATAATTTTCCATATGTGATCGTCAGACTCTCTAAAGCATAAATACTCTGAAAAATGGTTAATGTATCATGTCAAAATTAGAATTGTCTTATTCGGGTTATGTATGTGCCCCATATCTGCATAATCATGAATCTATTGAACTAAAAGAAAATTGGATGAACTCAAAAAACATTGAAAATCTATATTTTGTAACTGGTACTTTTTCTAGTGATAGTAAACCATATTTTTCTGACTCTACAAATCATTATCTTTTGGCAAAATTCAAAGACAGTAGAAATATTTCTAAGATTCTTTCTAAACATAATCAAGACAAAACATCTTTTATGTTTAACATCAAAGATGAACTTTTCAAACGAGAGGTTGTAGGGAATGTCAATTTTATCTCTGTATATTATTTGGAATATGGTGATGATGTAGAAGATCTACAAGAAATTGCAAACCTTTTACTAAAAAGAGATAAAATCGAGGCAACTGGATTAGGAAATATGAAAACATTTTGCTCAAAACCTTCAAAATTTACATTTCCTTACTCTGAAAATATTGTTGTAATTGAAGTTGCAAGTGAAAAGAGTCATCAAAGTGTAAAGCAATACTGTGATCAAACTAAACGTGATGCAAATAGAAAAGGGATGGCACTGTCTAATTTATTCAGTCTTTCAATTCTTGAACAACTAAAGTAGAAAAGTTAAAGTTTCTGCACGTGAAGCGGTGTTAAAATACTATTCTACCCATACTATATCTGTTGAAACAAAGAAGCTTGCTTTTATTTGAAAATAGCATAAAATCTGAGGCCACAAAGAAGGAATATTTTAAGAGTCTCAACAGATTCAAGGAATTTTTCAAATTAAAGGATTTTGATAGCATAATCAAGATGGAACCAAAACAGATCCAAATTATGATTGAGGACTACGTGATGGAAATTAAGAACCATCTGTCTCCTAATACTGTCCCTACTAGGATTTTTCCGATTCAGACGTTCTGTGATGTTAATGATGTTATTCTAAACTGGAAGAAAATAAGGCGGTTGTTCCCTGCCAAGGTTAAAAGATCCGGTGCAAAGCCATGGACTACCAAGAATATTCAAAAGATGCTGGAATATTCTCCTGATGCTCGCTCAAAGGCACTGATTCATTTCCTTGCTTCAACAGGTGTCCGAATTGGTGCAATTTCTGAGTTGAGATTGAAGCATTTGGCAGAGATGTCAGGTGGTTGCAAGTCCGTGATTGTATACCCTGATTCGACTGAGGAATATGTGACATATATGACTCCTGAGGCCTCAAAAGCACTTAATGTTTATCTGAACAAGAGGCGTGATGATGGTGAACTGATTAAACCTGACAGTCCAGTGTTTAGAACACAATATCAGATTGGAATTCAGAAGGTCACACCATTAAGTGAACGCGGAATGAGCAATGTAATGCAACGAGTAATCAAAAGATCTTTGATAAAGAGAGAGAAAAACAATGGCCCAAGATATGATGTGCAGCTTGATCATGGATTTCGCAAGCGATGGAATACGATCTTAAAATTAAACAAGGATATTTCGCCAGCTGTTGTCGAGAAGATGATGGGACACAAAGTAAACCTTGATCATGTCTACATGACTCCAACAGATGATCAAATGTTTGGAGAATTTCAAAAGGCTATTGCTGATCTTACCATAGATGATTCTGAAAGAGTAAGGGTTGAAAATGAAAAGCTTGAAACTGAAAAGACAGAGCTTGAAAAGAAGGTAGATGAGATTGAAGAAATGAAGCGCCAGCAGGCCGACGAGAACGCAAGGCGTGACCAGGCCTTGGAGTACCTAATGGCCAAAGAGAAGGCACGGGAAGAGAATATTTGAATTATTTTAATGTAAAAATGTCTTTAAACGGATGATTGTTTTCTAATTCTTTATTCCATTTCTTCAGATTTTTCTTAATTATTTCCATAATCTCATCATCCGATTTCAAAATCTTAACCATTTTCTGTGTAGGATTGTTTTTTATCATTTTATTATAGCAATTATTTAGATAATCCCTCCGTTCATCATCCAAGTTATCATATTTTCTTTTTGGAGATGTTCTCTGACAAATTTCATGTAACAATACATCATCTCTTAATATTCTAAGTAAATTAAAATAAAAAAGAAATGATGATTGGTTAACGATATTTTCTTGTATGCTTTCTTCTTTTTCAAGATTAATGCCTAAGATTGGTTTCGATCTAATCTCTTCCCATTCTTTCAAATCAGACTCAGTCCAATTGATAAATTCTTGTTTTAATGTTAGACTGAGAGAATGATTGCGACTAATGGTAGTTGATAATTGAAAATATGAATCTGCAAAGAACTCTTCGGTATGATGTGGCCTGATGATTAGATCTATATTGCTTATTGAAATTTTCAAAAGCTCTAGTATCATATCTTCTTGGCCATGATGGATTTTCACAATATCATTCCAATGGGTTGATATTTTTGGGAGAAAGTCTGAAAATCTTTTTGTCTTGATTTCTCTTTTCAATTCTTTTCTGGACATATTCTGCAATAAACTAAAAAATCCAAGAGGCGTAATATCATAATATTCGCGTTGTTGTTTTCCGGCTTTTACTGATTTGACAACCTGAATGATTTTATTTTTTAGTAAATGTTCTCGATTAATCTCAAAAGTTCTTCTTGAAAATTGGTATTTTCCGATGCTGTATGTAGAGATCCCCTCTTCATTGTTTCCATATTTTAAGAGCAATTTTAAAATCCTGATTTGTGTGTCTGTGAGTTGTAACATGATACTTTAACTATCATGTTATAGAATATTGCATATATATTAAGTTTAACAAGGAATTACATGCAGACAAGAAACCCTGTAAGTGTCTCATTGGACAAACCAGTTTTGGATGAACGGTATAGAAGAAGAGGACTTTCTTCAAGATCCAGGTATCTGGAAGTTTTATCTTTGAATCACATTCAAGGACGGTGCCACCAATGAGTGTCAGTCTTCAATGCTGTGAGAACAAACCAGTTTACGAGGTTGAATATGAAATTGGTACCACCTATCTTGTTTGTAATGATTGTTTAGAGAAACCTCATTTCCAGAGAGGAATTAAAAATAAAAAAGAGATTGGTTGTGCCGGCAAGCCTAGACAATCTCAAACAAAAACCGACAAACTAACGGGGGATTCTGTATGCTGTTAACCAATACGGTGTCTTCAGATCATTGTTTTGAACAATCACATCAACGAGCTGACTTGACATACAAGCTAGGTGAGATATGATGGATGACGAAATAAAATCAAGATTTCTAAAAAGAGAAACTCAATGTTATTTCTGCGGCGATACACTTCATAATTTTACAACTGAAAAACTGGCTGACGGTAGAATTGTAACTTCATGTTACGAGTGCCACAGAACCGTCGAGTTGGGAAAACAACACTACTATTCAAAAGCTCGTGAGGTTGCAGCATCTTGATCACCTCTGAAAATAAAATGGCAAAAAGATTTGTTGAAGAGAATTCTTTCAATGTGATTCCGGTATTGCAAAACAAGAAGGCAATTGCAGATAAAGAATATGCTAGGTGGTTTACTGAGATATGGGGTGAATCGATTCCTCAAGGGCAAAACATAGGTGTGATTCTTGGTCGAACTTCACAGAACTTGGTTTGTTTTGATATTGATGCTCATGAATTATATGAGTATTTCAAAAAATATGAGGGGCAAACATTCATTGTAAAATCGGGCAAGAAAGGATATCACGTTTACTTTAGATTGATGGATCTGCCAAAATTCAACAGTGCGAAACTGATCAAGGGTGATAAGGTTATCGAATTCTTCGCTCAAAAAAGGATGATGATATTGCCCCCATCATTCATTGATGGTGATAGTGAACAGCCATATGAGATAGTATGTGATAAAAAACCAAAACACATTTCACGCATTGAATTTCAGGATATCTTTGAAAGACTGCAGGAGAAAGAAGGGTTTAGAATTGAATATGGCGGTCATGGAGATAAGAAAATCCTTGGTGGTAATGCAAGAAAGAAAACTCTTGAACTAGAGACTGAAGATTGGCCGGTTGGCACAAGATACGACAACGGTCGGGACCTGGCACTTAGAAGGTTTCATTCGGGCTGGAATTATGAACAGGTTGAGCAAGAGGCATTAAAGAAAAATTCAAGTTTGTCTGTTCCAGCTGATTATGATCATGTGGTTGAATGGGTGCAAGCCGGACAGAGACTCTATCAAAGCAACATCGAATCCGACAACGGTTTTTTCAAGCCAACAGGGGACTTTCTGAAAGATAATGAATCTGCAGAAGTTGAGAATAGTAAATCAAAAAGGAAGAAAAATACAAAACAAATCCTGGCTTTTCGTGTCGGCAGTGAACTAATCCAAGAACAAGTGAAAAATGAAAATGATACAGAGCAGGTGATTGTTAAAGTTCCAAAAAATGGCAAACCGATATGGGTTGATCTGTTTTCTCCAACCTTTGAACAGATGCTCAGGGTTGGAGTGCAAGATAAATTTGGTGGAATTTACGGAGATTCGATTTATCGTGATGCGACCAAGAACCTGCATGCACAGGCCTTACTAGGAGAAATAGAAACTAAACAAATCTACAAAACATGTGCAATGGAAAACGGCTGTTTATACTATAACACCAATGATGATCAAGGTACAATCTACAAAGTATCAAAGGATGGTATTGGCAAGCTTTGCGATGATGATGTGCAACCGATATTCCTAAAAAAACAGAATGTTCATGCCAACATAAACCGTAATGTTGTATTTGGCAGTGAGTCGGCGATAAAGGATTTCTCTAAACTCTGCAGAATACCTGATGATGACAGGATTGTTTTTGAGGTACATGTTATCTGTGAGTTTCTGAAAAACATCCCGATTCCAATAATGATTAATCACGGTGAACAGGGCTCTGCCAAGACCTCAGTGTCAAACGGTGTCAAGTATATGATAGATCCTGAAGTTGAAAATTCACTTTCAATGCCAACTGACATTGATGATATTGCTGTCACTTTGTCCAAAAGAGAGATTTCAAGCTTTGATAATATTGACGAGTTTACAAAGCAGATATCTGATTTTCTCTGTAGGACTGTAACCGGCACACTGCATCCTAAAAGAAAACTATACACAAACGGTGAGGAGTTCAATCTGTTATTAAAAGAGAAAATTATTCTCAACGGTATCACTCCTTCAATTGATCAAGCTGATCTGCTAGAGCGTTCAATATTTTATGAACTGCCAAAGATTGACAAAACTGAAAGAATGTCTGACGGGGAATTCAAAGATAGATTAAATGAATCAAGGCCGCATGTTGTTGGGCAAGCACTGCAGACAATCCAGAAGGCCATGCTGATTATCGATCAAGTCAAACAGGATACAAAAAACAAACTGCCCAGGATGGCTGATTTTGCTATTTGGGGTGAGGCAATATCCAGGGTACTGGGTAATAAACCAAACAAATTTCTGAACAAATATTGTGAGAGATTAGAAATTTCTAATTTGGTGTTATCGGATGAAAAACCTCTTGTAAAGATAATTGCAGGTTTGCTGGATACTTCACAAGCTGAGTCCAGCATGACTGCCACTGATATGTTTGAGAAAATAAATCCTGAGGATCAATATGGTAAAAGGAACAAGGATCTTCCTCAGAATGTTCGAGAGTTTGGAAGACAGCTCAAGCAGATTGCACCAATACTCCGAGCAGTTGAGATTGGAGTAGAATCAAAGACTTACAACAAGAAAGACGGGGAATTCCCCCGTGGCAGTAAAATCGTTACAATTTGGAGGTTATCTGAATGATTTTCGACAGCTACGACAGCTAACTCCTAATTTCCTATCTGTCAGTGTTTGTGCCTATTTTTGGCCCAGACAGCTAAGACAGCTACGACAGCTAACTTTTACTCTGTTGGATATTTTTATTATAATCAAGAAAGAAAAAAAGAAAAAGAATCGTGAAATCCTAGCTGTCCTTACTGTTCTAGCTGTCAAAACTGATTTCGTGCCTAAAAACACCCAATATATGACAGCTACAAAATCAATTCCTAGCTGTCGTAGCTGTCAGGACCCAACCCCATGTCCAACGTCTGCCACGGCGACTGCACCCGATACGCTCTGCAGGGCATAAAACCCGCAGAATACTACACCGACGGCCGCAAGCGCTACATAATTTAACTGAGGAATAAACCCTTCTAAAATAAGTAATAACTGTGAGGCCCAAAACAATAATCTCTCATGATCTTGTTTATTCAGATATCTAAAATATGATGGACTGTTTGTAACGCAAACCCATTCTTGTCCGCCTTCTGTCTTTTCTAGTAATCCAGTTTTTACTTGCAATGGTCATGATTGTTTATTTTGACCATTATGTCATATGCCAATTTATTGTCTAAATCAGACGCATTAGAATTCCAAAATAACAATGGCTCTTTAGTATGGCAGATCAAGTATACCATCATTTCTTCATAGTCTTCTTGATTTAGATCATTTTCTGGATAACTGAAATATGGAATCCATGCCATGTTTGGAATGTCTGATGAATTCTTAATGGCCTCAAATATTTTGATCTGCCATTCCAACACCGTATTTGAATCATGTCCTATTTTATCCCCGTACTGCCGAATGTCGCCATAAAATGATTTTGCATTATGTGTTCCAAAATTTGAAAAATAATATTGTTTGTGGCCGTTTTTTTCTGGAATGACGTGGTCCATGTCAACAACATAATCGTTGTAGTTTGAAGCTTTGACATTTGGATATAGTTTTTTTACAGGTTCAAAGATGGCTTTGTTTCTTGCATCCACCAGCATCTCATCCTGAATGGCATTCCATTGTATGTATGCACTGTGATTTG
The DNA here is from genome assembly GCF_029882185.1 of Candidatus Nitrosopumilus sp. GTDB lineage: Archaea > Thermoproteota > Nitrososphaeria > Nitrososphaerales > Nitrosopumilaceae > Nitrosopumilus. The sequence goes on from NZ_JAOULD010000012.1 coordinate 35,229, forward strand.
CATGTGGTCTATTCATAACCAGATCCAATGATGTCTGGTTTAATTTTGGAATTAGTGTACTGAATCTGGGATCATTCTCTATTGCATCTGCCCATCCAGGGTTTGCCTGTAATGACCAATTTCCAAAACTAGACTCATCATCTAATATTAGATAGTCTAATACACCTCCTGCATCCTTGTATTTTCCAAACCACTCTGCTGTCTTTTCTTTTATTGATATGATTCCATTATCCAACCAAGGACATTGGAATTTTGTGTATTCCCTGGTTGTGGAATCTATGCATCTATCGTCTGCATCCGAATATAGTCCTCTTGTGAATTTCCATGCAAATACTGCAGCATATCCTTCAGGTTTCTCATTACTTTTTTTGGCCATTTTTATGGGATCTGAATTCTCATCAATCCAAATCATGCGTACTATGAATTCTTCTTGTTCCTCTGGTACGTCATGCCATGAAAGAATACGATACTTTGGTTCTCCTGCAATGATCTTCTGATTGAATATTTTGGTGATATATGTCTCCCTTTGAATCAGTATTTCTGCAGTAGAGTTGGAAACGCATGCAGGTGAATTATCAGAGTTTTTGAATATTAATTTTAAATCTTTATTGCACTTGATGTCTTGTAAGGATACTCCATTTTTCACTTGTTTTGTCGGAGAAATCTCCTCCATGGCATAACTGACTTGAGCAGATGACATGATGCTGACAATAGCAGCTAGAAGTGAAAATACAAGTAAAAAATACAATAAGGACAATTAGAACCTTGTGAAATTAAGTATTCTTAAAGTTATGATCTTACATCTTATGACATGATTCTCGTTGTCATGAGATAATTTTGTAAAGAATGTGGTCCATAGACTGTTATTGTGACCCTATTTACGATCGAGTTGAAAGTTTACATGTCAAAATCATCACCTTATTTTACTAAACTTCTTAGTTCCACGTGGAACAAATATAATCATAATTTTTAATTCTGAGAAAAACAAAATTCTCAGTTATGGCAGCAATTTATGGAATTTCAGAAAATACAAGGAAATTCCTAAAAAATATGCCAAAAGAAATAAAATCACTAGACGATGTATCAAAAATCCATCAAAAATTAACTGAGGAATACGATGCATTAGAAAACAAAAATAAAAAATGAGGTTAAATCACTTTGAAAAGTGACATCATTCCTGCGGAGATATGATCATTGACGTGACAGTGGAACATCCAAGTTCCAACATTGTCGGGAATAAAGTCAACAGTCTTTAGACTGGCTGGCATTAACTCCAGTACGTCTACTCTCATTCCATTCCACAAAACAGTGTTTCCATGCCAATGTGGTGTATGCAAATCCACTTCAGTTCCCATGCCAATTAGATACCAACGTACATGTTCACCTTTGTTCAAGGTTTGTCCTGGCTGATTGCCATAAACATATCCGTTAATACCATGCATGAGATTACTTTCAGCAAAGTCATCATCTCCAACTAATTCCTCATTATCACAAGTCTCATCGGTGAATCTTTCTAGATTATCACACAGATAGTGACTGGAATTTTCATCAGAGACTGTAAAGAGGCTCACCATTTCTCTATCTACATCCATGGGTCTACCGTTTGAATCAGCCATTCCTTTAGCTGTTACAACCATTGGACCGACGAGTCCTGAATTGGTATCCATTGGAGAATCAACATGTGAATGATACATCCAAATTATTGAACTTGGATCATTTGGTCCAGGTCCCGCACGTTCTGGTACTTTCCACTCATAGGTATGAGTTTGACCAGGAGAAACTATTCCATCAGATTTGCTACTAGCTGATGTTCCGTCATTGTATTCTGCACCTTCTGAATCCTTGTCATAAAAGACGCCATGTGGATGAACAGAGTAATCTAGTTCTTCAGAATTATTTTTGAATACGACTTTGATTGTATCACATACTTCAGCATGAATCATGGGTCCAAGTGTTCCAAGATGTTCCCATTCAGAAGATCTTGGTTTGAGTTTTGAAAATGTATCATCGGTATACTCACGATATAATGCCTTGATGTAAGTACTCCCAATTCTATCTGAAGAATTTTCAACAAATACATTTTCATCTTCATTAAACTCTTGTCCCTTCATTTGGTTTATTCCCAAAGGGGCATAATCCCATTCTACTTCGTCTGCAGCAATGTAATAGGTGCGTGTTTTACCTTCATTGCTTTTGCATTCACTAGTTTCAGATGTTGTTTGAACTGAGGCTTCTTCTGGGGAATAATAGTTTGAAGCTGATTCAGAACATAATCTATCTCCACAAACTTTGTCAGATCCAATTGCTGGCAGTCCCACTCCTTGACCTTTAGCGGCTTCACTTTCTTGAAGCAAACCAACAGACAAGGATGCTACAAGTGTTGCAGATAATACAATTAGCATAAGAGATGTTCTTGATTTAGTCATTGTACAGATCAAAGAAATTTTTCTTTTAAACTGTAGGTACGTTCTTTAAAGTTATTCTAATTTTTGGGAACGAAATTTGGATTACTGAGATTTATCCTGTCCATTGTTTACAAGATATTGGATCTCATGAAAGAAAAAAAATCAGTACGTGAAATTGAGATGGATTGGATTTTAGATGTTGCAAATATCCTTTCAAAACAATTATTCAAAAATAAAAATTCATTCATTATTGGATTTTGGTAGTTAGTTCAAGTGGAATCTCTGCACTTCCAAATGATTCATCAATTAATAGGATGTATTCTTTTGAAGGGTCATATTGAAAATCAACATAGTTACCATATCCTTGGCCCGGACCATACACGATATTGAGGAATCTTGCCTGTCCTGGATTGATTCCGATATTGCCTGCATGAAAATTCGGCAGAATTGTATGATGAATGCCTTTCACACTTGCAGGCATATTTCATACGGTGATTTTATTTTTTTCACAATAACCTCTCTCTCTTAAGCCAGCCTCGCAAACTCATCTTACAAGTCATCATGGTCATCACCTGCACTCTGCAAGAGACAGCTTCAGTTTGATACCTGCTGGGTCAGGTGTGATCATTGGTGTCACAGATATGCGTCGGGCATGTTGCACATCTTGAGAGGATGGAGAGGTTCTTTTGATTAAATCTTGTTCAAAAATTATCCTGTGGATAAACAAATGTTTGATATGTCTTCAAATCTCTTTTTATTCCACAGTTACATATTGATTATGACAGCAGTCAAGTAATTCCAAACATTACAAAAGTATCTGTATTGTTGTAATGACTGGTTGCTATATGCAACAAGGTGGTTTTGATTTCTGTCATGCTTTTTCACAATAACCCCTCTCTTTAATTCCAAAATCGCCCATCTTAGATCCCATGTCCTACCGCTGTCTAATCTGCCAAACAGTCCTAGACACTCCTCACAAGCTGGAGGTTCACTTGCAGATAGAACACAAGTGGAACCAAAAGAAGGAAGCACCAAAAGGACTTGACAGTTGGACATGATCTGTAACGCCGAAGGCCATGTCAAGGTGATGCGGTTTTATTTTCACGATAAAGATTCCAAACCGTTTTGCAAGGATACCATGCGATACTGTGAAAACCATGCAAGAAATATTGTTGCAGAAGACCCGAATGTCAGAATTCATGTTCTGTCATAAATCAAAAACACATATGGTATTAATATCACAAAAATCAAATTCTCTCATGTCAAAACGAATCACGATAATGCTTGATGATGACTTGGCTACAAAACTGAGAAAAATCCAGGCAGAAAGCATCAAAAAATCAAACGGTTCTACAAGTTTCTCATATGTGGTCAATGAGACCCTGAAAAAGGGTTTGAAAGTCTAGGCCAGTTTTGTCTGTGTGAACATTTTGCGGTTTCTCTTTATGATGATATAATACTGGATTATTTCTGAAATCTTTTCGTCTAGCCGTAATCCTGAACTGTTAGCTGCCGGTTGAAAGTTCTAGTCCTTGTCTTTGATCTTGATGGTGATCTCCCTCATAGAGCATTTACTGAGAGAATGAAAAATTTAGCATGATGCCTCTAGATTCATAACGCTCCAACTCAAAATCATTTCATGCCTTGCAGGGGAATATGTCCTAGATACAAGGCAGTAAAACCTCCTGCCCGTGCCAATCCCTCACCAATTAGAACTAAAACACCCAATGGAATGGTTCTTGCTGATTTTAGGTCTAAAAGATGCCCTCGATTATTATTAGATGAGGATACAACAAGTAAAACTATCACACCAACAATCAATCTTAGTGAGGAATATTTTTCATAAGGGTTGTTTATCTCAAATGTATCACCGTTTGCGGTGTCCAAGATGAGCTGTTCTTCAAAGGGTGTACCGTCACTAAAGAATCCATTTTCTGCATATTTTGTCTAGTTTGTTTTTCTAAGAATATAACTCAATCCGATTCTTGAGCCTTTTTGCGGATGGTTTTCAACATTCAAAAAGCTCACTCCGATTTCTTGAGGAAGTCTGGGTATTCTTAGATTGAAAATTTTGTAGATGCTGTCTAAAACCTGTATGGTGCTTGCACCAGAGTTTATGCGATTTTCCAACTCTAAAAGTGAAAACCTACTGCTTTGCAATAATGACCAATCTGTTACCCATTTACCTACGACAAAGCCAGGTCTGATCATTCTTAGTTCGTCATGAAATGGTGTAAAATCATCAAATCTGAACAAATCCTCATTGGCAGACACTTCAGAATGCCCTCGGATAAGGTTTGAAAAGTTGTAATGCATTTGGTATTCCCCGTTTCCATCATAATCAAAATCAAAGACTTGGCTTCTAGGGGTTACAAAGGAATCTGAAACAAGTACTCCTTCCCACCTTCCTGCCATCTCGTCTTTTGTAGGGGTATGGCTAAACCTGTCATTATAAAATAAAGTTGCAAGATCATCCTCGCCAATAAAATCAACTGAATATGTCCGAGACATGCTAAAATCAAATAATTGCTGCCCCCTTCCAAATGGACCCAAGAATGCCTTTCCTAGAATGTGATTTTCATCTACCATCTTAAGTATGTCATATGCTTGGTTGAAGGGCGCATCTTCATATTCCAGATGAATCACTTGGCCATGTCCGGGCAGTTCTTTTTGTTTTGCAAGACTTTTTGCAAACACTGGAACATTAAACGGCTTGGTAACCCCGCTAAAGGATTCGGAGTTTAGTTTTCTAAATCTCTTGTAAAACCCTCCAAAGGCCCTTAATCCCGCAGTTGTGATATCTGCATTTCTGCCATAGAACCCCTTCCAGTATAGATCATTTGAAATCGTCAATGTATTTTTATCAAATTGCCAATTCTCTCCAGGAATAATTTCATTTGATGCAGAATTCTCTAGTTTTTCAAATAATTCAGACTTGTGTTCTGTGACTGCAAACATTTCTCCAATAGTATCGGATGAACAATTCTGCGGCTGGGACAAATCACAAGTGTTTCCAAGTGAATGAGGAATCGTGATATCTGAAGGCCAGTTTGCAAGGATTTTGTCTGCAGTTAATGCCCCAAGTGCCATCACAGTCAACTGAGGATTTACACCAAGGGCGGTTGGAAAAACACTTGCATCACATACATAGAGATTCTTAAATCCGAATGCCAAACAGTCAGAATCAACAACTGCCTTTTCTGGATCATCGCCAATTCTATTCCCGCCTTGAGGATGTGCTGATCCCACTCTAAGACCGTCAGGATTTTCTCGTACTGCTTTCTCAAGTCTTGGAATGTCCCATACGCCTCGAAGTTCAGGCACATCGTTGTGTGATGTAACCACATAGTCTGCGCCTATTTCAAACCACATTCGTGCAAGAATTGCCATGCCTCGGGCCATGTCATTTATTGTTTCATCTGTTAACTCATACAGAACTTTCGGGTTGTTTCCAAAAGTTTTTACGATTTTTCCTACAGAGTCATCTCTTACCATTATTCCTGCAAGTGTATAGTTATTGAATTCGGCCATTAGTCTTGCATGATCAATACCAAAGGTTGGTATGGCAAGTGCCATTTGAAATATTGGCAAAAATATGCTCTCAATTAAAAATCCGCCCCTACGAACATTGTTTGTTACACCAAACTGATGACAAGTATAGGACATTGGAATTCCTCTATTGCCGTAAATATTCTCTTCAAAGTGGCCCATAACAAATGGTGCAGGATGCAATGCCAGTCCCTCTCCGATATTTTTGTTGGCTATGCCTGATTTCTGTAGAATGTTTGAGGATGCTATTGCACCGGCACTAACTACAACTACCTTGGCATTAACTCTGATGCGGTATTTTTCATTTCCTGTATTGTCAACAAGTGAACCTTCAACCCCAGTTACCACTCCGTTTGAATGGACAAGTTTGGTTACATCACAATTACAGTATGCGGTAAAATCATTACTGCTATGTAATGCATCATGGATGTATGTAACCAGCATGCTTTGTTTTGTGTCATAATGACATCCTAAATGACAAAAACCGCATTGTACGCATGATTGAAGTGACGGATCAGTCCAAGAGGGACCGCAGTTTCTCTCATTTACTCGATGTTCTGTAATTGGTTGACCGTTAACCTGTATGGTTGAGCATGCTTTTCTGAGTTTTTTTGCATTCTCATTTAATTCATCTTCTGTCACCTTTGTGACATTAATTCTATCTGATACCTCGTCATTTGCATACTCCCATTCCTCCTTTGAGATATTCACTCCCAAGTTGTTCCATTGCTCAATCACAAGGTCTGGAATCCTAAAACACACTGCATCATTGATTACAGTTGATCCTCCAAGACAGGAGCCCTGGGCTATTGCAATTTTCAGATTAGATGTAAAGTTGGCCCCACTGTTTTTCCAAAGCAATGAGATCATGTCATTTTCTTGTTGATTCATGGACTCGCCGTCATAGTAGCTTCCTTTCTCCAATAGGACTACAGACTTTCCAGCAGCAGCTAATTTTCCTGCAAGTATTGCTCCTGCAGCTCCCGATCCAATTACGCAGACATCAACATTTCTGATTACGTCTTTTTGAATCACTTTGTAAGGTTCTGCACGTTGCTCAAATTCCTCAATTCCAAAAATGGTGTTTGTCATGATTCATCATTCCATTTTAATTTGTGAGTATGAGGATTGCGCCAAGGATAACGTTCCACTTGGGGCCCATCATATTTGATGAGATTCCATTTGACTTCATTTGTGTAAAGCAACCACGCATTAATGGTCTGAGTTAGTAGCCCAAAAGAATTCCTAACATTGCCTGTCAAATCTATGCTGTCTCCAACGCTTGCAAATGCTGCTATCCTTTTGATATTTGCCGCATCGTATGGACTGTCCACAAAAGGTTTTTCTTTTAGAATGGCAATATCGAAAGTTAGATTTTCCGCATCATCTGGACTTGATGGACTTTTAGTATCAGTTGTGAAACATATGGTTCCTGATTTGTCTCTTACCACTGCAAATAATTCAGGTTTTCCTTCAAGCCAATTATCTTTATACAAATCATCAGTAAAAGTAATCTCAAATTTTCCAGAATTATCAGTCCAAGAAGAACCCAGGAGATCATCAATTTTATCATCAAACCAATGTTGATCGTTGTCTAGAATTTCGACATAGAATTTTGAATTACTGGCATCCTGAATTTGACCCTTGACAGTATAAGTTGCCACAAATCTTTTAGTCGTGCAAAGTAATTAAGAATTGATGTTTCATTTCTCCTATAGACAGGAAATATACGACGAAATAAAAGAGTCCAGAAGGTACTATCTCTCTTGGAGAAATAAAGAAAAGGTCTGGGATTACAAAAATTGCAGTGTCAGAGTAATTGGAATGGGCGACAACAAAGCAAGAGTAATAGTCAGAAGGAGAAAATCAGGATTTTCAAAATTCATGAAATCAGATTTTGAGGTGAATCTGATGATGGGATTTATTGCATCGAATGTAAGAAAAGAGACAATTGATCATAGAGACATTCTTGTCTTTGATTTGGAGCAGAGTAACGATAATCATCACAGGGAACTAAAAGATGTCAAAATATGGTCAGATTATGAGCATGAAACAGACGATCTTTACAATACCGTACTTCAAGAAAGAAACAATGATTCTGGTACAAAAATAATAGAAGCAGATTATTTGGAAAGAAATAACTCTGTAATTCCAGTGATCTATCAACCAAAAATCGATGCATGGGAAAATTTTCTCAGGGAGATTCACGTGTACAAAGAAGATGATGGTTCCTTTCAGATAACATTGGTTTTTCAAGATGAGGTTTTGAGGATGCATGGAATCTTGGATGGCATCTATAGGTATATTCGATTACTGAAATACAAAAGAACCGTAGATATTGAAACATTTTATTTTAATGGCCATGAATTTTTCTTTGATAATATTTACAGTGGAAAAAGCAATCTGTTTGAAGATACCATTCACAATCAAAAGACAATTCCTGTAAAATATTATTTTCAAGATACAAATCATCCTGTAATTTTTGTCAACACCTCAAACCATGCTCTTGCACCTCATGACAATAACCATGATCTATGGAAATGGGAATATGTTCCATGGAGTAAAAAAATCCCAATTAAATCAGGCAATAAGTCCAGACAAGAAATCGAATCTTTTTTTTAAAAAAAGTATGTTTTATGAGATGATGATGTTTCTTAATTCATCTGGCGAATTAACCAGAAAATCAGGATTTTCTTTAATCAGCACATCTTTTGTGTTGTATCCCCATGTAACTGCGATTGACTTGATTTCAGATTTTCTGGCAGTCTCTATGTCTCTTACTTCGTCGCACACATAGAATACCTCCCTTTTGTTTACATGTCTTTGTTTTATGATCTTGTTGATCATGTGACTCTTTCCAAAGACGCTTTTTCCAGTACGAATAAAATCAAAAAAATCCAATTCATTCTTGCCAAGAAATTGTCTTACATTTTTCTGCGTGTTTGATGTCAGAATTCCCATTTGAAAATGCTCGTCATGGTGTAGTTCAGACAACAGGGGGGAGATGTTCACTGTTGGTACCATGTTAGTTATCTCCTTGTTGATTTCTGAATGTATCTTCTTTATCCATGATGGAAGCTTGAATATGGAAATACCAAGATACGAAAGAATCTCTCTTGATTTCTTGCCTTGCAGGTATGGAATGTCTTTCTTTGTCACTTTTTTGTAGTCAAAGTGTTCTGCATGGTCATTGACTATCCTAACAACTGAATCCAGGGTATCTGCAATGGTTCCATCAAAATCAAAAATTATGGTCTTACTTATCTTTTTTCCAAATGGAGTTTGCAATTAACTGCAACAATATCACAGGATGAAATATTATTGCAGGGGATCTTATCATGTGCATCATCTGTAGAAATGATTTTGTAGCGAGTTTGCTTTTAGGTCCAAGCAGCAATACTTTTTGAGCATGATTTTGTACTAATTTTGTAATTATGTTTGGTTTTTTACCTACAGTTGTAGGCCATCTGAGGTCCTCACTTGTACCAAGAATCCATGGTAACGATATTGTTTTTGCAAGCCTTTTTTGAAATTTCTTTGCGAAATTCTTATCAAAATTTTGGTTTCTTAACATGTTGTCTAGTACTTTGACACCTAGTGCAGCTGAAGTAATGCCTTGGCCATAAAATGGATTGAAAACTGCGACTGCATCACCCAACACTATGAAATTCTCAGGCCAACTGGACATCGATTCATAATGATATCTTCGACTTCCCTTTACTCGATATCCATATATCTCTGAATCTGGAATGGCATCTTTCATGGCATCGTATAATTCTTCACTTTCCAGACTCTTTGCAAATTCTAAAAATCCTTTCTCTTCTGTAGGAGGATAGACTTTGCTAATCCCAGACAAAAAAACTAACCATTTGTCATCTTCTATTGGATATATCGCCCCTAGTCTGGGATTGGTTGTTGGATTGCTCAATATTGATAGCATCTTCCATTTTCTCTCAACATTCTTTGGTGGAATGTATCTTCTCGTTGCATAGCCTACAAAGGAATCCACTCTGGTATCTGTGAGTTTTGGATAGCCTATATTTTCTAACCAATCAGGCGTTC
>NZ_JAOULD010000039.1 GCF_029882185.1 Candidatus Nitrosopumilus sp.
TAATTCTGCCATGTCGTGCATATCTTGATAATCCTCCAGCTGGAATCATAGGACCTTCTTTTGTATAATATGAGAAAACTCTAAGATCAACATAAGAATCACGCATGATTAATGGACTAAAAGACTCTCTAGTTACAATAGTGGAAAAATCCAGGGTTTCCTGCAAAAGATAATCATCAGGTTTTTCAGTAATCTCTTTTTATTTTTTCAATCAATGGACCTCGTTTTGATTTTGGATGATCACGAGGTATTACAGTTCCCATACCTCCATATCCGCCCCTTTCTTTTACAACAAGGTTTTCAATATTTAGAATTGCACTTTCTAATTCTTCGTGAATTGTAGGATTGTATGATTTTGGTTGTTCTAAAATTGGTTCTTCAGACAGATAGTGTCTTATCAGTTCTGACGACATATGTCCAGTTTGTAACAGACCAAAAAAAATACATACGATTGCAGAAATTCAAGCATGTTCTAAAAAATTAAGAGATATTGAAAAATCTGGAAGATAGTATACGTAGAGTATTTTAAATCCACAAATGCTTAAATTTAATTTTTAGTATCTTTGACTAGGTTTACAAAATATTTGTGAATTGCCAAATCTTCTGTCAGTTCTGGATGAAATGAGGTTCCAATAATGTTGCCTTTTTTGATTGCAATAATTTTTTCGTTTAATTTTGCAAGAACTTCAATATCATTTGAAATAGTAGTTATTGTTGGCGCACGAATAAAGACACCATTAAAATTTGAAATGCCAATAGAGTCAAGTGAAATATTAGCCTCAAAGGATTCACGTTGTCTTCCAAATGAATTTCTCTCTAGATCAACATCTAGAAAATCAAAAAGAGGTTGCTCAATTTTGCCTACAACTTTGTCACTAGCATTATTTGCAAGTAGTACCATTCCTGCACATATTCCCAAAACAGGCATTCCTGATTCAACTTTCTGTTTAATCTCTTTCAAAGAACCATTTACTAGTGATAATTGCCCGATTGTGGTGCTTTCTCCTCCAGGAATAATCAGACCGTCAAGTTCTGCTATTTCCTCAGGAGTTTTTACAACATTTACAGTTGCATCCTGATTTAGTTCAGATACAGAATTCTCCAAAGAAGATACATTTTCAGCAACATCGCCTTGAATTGCTAAAACTCCTAGTTTTAGAGTCATGCAGAACCTCCACGATCTTGCATACGTAACTCTAGAGTATTAACATCCAATCCAATCATAGATTGTCTTTCATCTATCATTTTTTGAGCCTCTTTGACTTTATCAGATTCATTCCAAAAAGTAGTAGCTAAAACTATTGCTCTTGCTCTTTCTTTTGCATCATCAGAATTAAAGATTCCAGAACCGACAAAAATACCATCACAGCCAAGAGACATTAGATATGCTGCATCTGCAGGTGTTGCAATTCCACCAGCTGCAAAATTTACAACAGGTAATCTTCCGAATTTTGCAGTTTGCTCAACAATATCATAAGATACTTTAAATTCTCTTGCCATTCTAACTAAATCTTGATTATCTCCAGAATCATAAATTGATTTTATTGTTCTTAGTTCATCATTTACTTTTTTAATATGTTTGATTGCTTCTGCAACATTTCCTGTTCCAGGTTCACCTTTTGTTCTAATCATTGAAGCACCTTCTTCAATTCTTCTCAAGGCTTCAGCCAATGATCTTGCACCATTAACAACAGGTGTTGTGAAATCCCATTTCCAAATATGACGAAGTTCATCTGCAGGAGTTAAAACTTCAGACTCGTCAATCATATCAACATCGGTTTCTTGTAAAACCAGTGCTTCATTGACATGTCCAATTCTACATTTAGCCATAACAGGAATGGTTACCGAATCCATAATTTCTTCAATAATTCTAATACTAGCAGTTCGTGCAACTCCACCAGCTTTTCTAACTTCAGATGGAAGCTTGTCTAAAACCATTACAGAAACTGCACCAGCTTCTTCAGCAATTTGTGCTTGTTCCACAGTTGTAACATCCATTACAACTCCATTTTTTAACATATGAGCAAAACCTCGTTTAACAGTAGAAGAACCACGTAAAGTATCAATGGAGTTTATTTTGTCAGAAATAATTCCTTTAGCATTTTTTCGCTCACCAGATAATGGTAACATGTCCTAATTTTTCCTAAAGACTATTTGTATCTATTCACTAAATTCAGACATAATCTGATCTAGTTCAGATTCAACCATAGTGATAATAGGAGGGATGAAACCTTCAGTTGCATTTTGTTGTGGCCAATGGATTTGATTTACTTTTCCATTAAGAGTCACTTTAACATTTGATTTTTGATATTCAGTTACATTCTCCATTACTGGAAAAGATTCAGATGGAATTGCAATAAAACCAGTTTCTTTGATCAAAGCTTTGATCTTGTTTAGCTTTGCTTCATCTAATTGTGAGCGAACATCTGGTTTTAGATAACCATTTTCAGTTACAGAATATTTTAGTTCACCATCATTTTTGATGTAAAGAATCTCAGTTTTTTGTGCCCCAGTTCTTTCTGTTACACCGTAAGAGATTTTCTTTAATTGGTGTTTAGTGTATTCAATTTCAACATTATCAGTATAGTTTGCAGCTGATGTAGGAATTTCATTTTTTAGCAATAATGGAGTTACAAGTAAAAGAGATACAATTACAGGGATGGCACCTAGTACCAAGTAAACGGGTTTTACCATTTTACTGCAAATACTGCCAATTTGCAAATAAATCTTAGTAATAGTTAAAATTCAAGCAGAATATTTCGATTCTTGTGGGTCTGTAGTCTAGCCTGGTAGGACGATGGTCTCCAAAACCATCGGTCGTCGGTTCAAATCCGTCTGGGCCCACCATTATTTTATTATCTATTTCTCAAAACATTAAGAGCAGAACCTGCTTTGAACCACTCTATCTGAGATTGATTGTAAGAGTGATTTAACAGGATTTCTTCTTTGTTTCCATCATTGTGAGTAATGATGCATTTGACTTGTTTGCCAGGTTGTAAGTTATTCAAATCAACTAGACTGATTTTATCATCTTCTAGGATTTTTTCATAATCATCAGGATTGCTAAATGTCAATGCCAACAAACCTTGCTTTTTCAAATTGGTTTCATGAATTCTTGCAAGACTCTTTGTAATCACTGCAGCACATCCCAAGTATCGCGGAGTCATTGCTGCATGCTCTCTGCTGCTTCCTTCACCGTAATTGTTATCTCCAATGATTACCCATCTCATCTGTTTTTCTTTGTACTGCCTTGCAATTTTTGAAAATGATTCAAGTTCATTGTTTAGAACATTCTTGCCTTTTCCAACTTCATCATTAAATGCATTAACTGCACCAAGCAACATGTTATCACTGAGATTATCCAAGTGTCCACGAAGTGACAGCCATGCACCAGCAGGAGAGATATGGTCAGTTGTACATTTTCCTTTGGCTTTTACCATAATTGGAAGTTCTTCAAAGTCATTTTCATCCCATTTTGAAAATGGTTCTAATTTTTGTAATCGTTTACTATTAGGATCAATGATTACCTCAACATCATCATAGTTTTCTGGTGGTGCAACAAAAATTCCTTCAGGTCTCATAAAACCTTCAGATGGAACTTCTGGTGCCGGTTTAGGTGGCTCAAGTTTGAATTTTGTTCCATCAGATGCAGTAAGTTCATCTTTTAATGGATTAAACGATAGTTTTCCACCCAATGCTAATGCAATTATCATTTCAGGACTGCCAATGAAATTCAGAGTGCTTCTATGTCCGTCATTTCTTCCAGGGAAGTTTCTGTTAAATGTAGTAACGATAGTATTTTGTTCATCATTTTCTAATTCGGGTCTGTTCCATTGACCGATACAAGGACCACAGGCGTTTGCTAATACAGTTGCACCAATATCTTTTAGAGAATCCATCTGTCCATCACGTTCTATAGTTCCACGAATTTGTTCAGACCCAGGAGTTACCAGTAAAGGAATTTTTGCTTTAATTCCCTTGGCTTTTGCTTGTTCAGCCAAGCTTGCAGCTCTTGACATATCCTCATATGAAGAATTTGTACAACTTCCAATTAGTGCAACAGAGATTGGATCAACATAATCATTTGATTTTACATCATCAGATAATTCAGAAATTGTTCTTGCCAAATCAGGAGTGTGAGGACCTACAATGTGTGGTTCTAATGTAGACAGATTAATTTCAATTACTCTATCAAAGAATTTTTCAGGATTAGTTTCTACTTCAGGATCAGCTACAAGGGATTCTTTGTTTTGATTTGCTAATTCTGCTATTTCAGATCTGCTTGTATATTTTAGATAAGTTTCCATTCTTTCATCATATGGGAAGATAGAACATGTTGCTCCAATTTCAGCTCCCATGTTAGTAATGGTTGCCTTTCCAGTACAGCTGATAGATTTTGTTCCAGGTCCAAAGTATTCAACAATAGCATTTGTTCCTCCAGATACAGTTAATTCATCAGCAACTTTTAAAATGATATCTTTAGGTGCAGTCCAACCATTTAGTTCTCCGGTAAGTTTAACACCTATTTTTTTAGGATATAATAACTCCCAAGGCATACCAGCCATTGTTTCAGCTGCATCTAATCCACCAACACCTATTGCAACCATTCCAAGACCACCAGCATTTGGAGTATGAGAATCAGTACCAATCATCAATCCTCCTGGAAATGCATAATTTTCAAGAACTACTTGATGAATAATACCAGCACCAGGTTTCCAAAATCCACAACCATACTTTGCACAAGCTGATTGTAAAAATTTGAAGACTTCACTATTTTCATCAAGAGAAACTTTCATGTCAATATCACCTTGGACTTCAGCTCTAATTAGATGATCACAATGTACAGTTGTAGGAAGAGATGTTTGTTTGAGTCCGGCTTGCATGAATTGAAGCATGACCATTTGGCCTGTAACATCTTGTAATGCAACTCTATCAGGTTTCAAAAAGACATAATCTTTTCCACCAGTGAAAACAGTGTCATCAATTTTGTTGAGATGGCCAGATAATATTTTCTCAGTTAAAGTTAGAGGTCTGCCAACAACATTTCTGTATTTTACAATGTTTTCTTTTAATTTTAAATAGACATTAGAAACAAGTTCAGGAGTAGTATCAATTTCCATAAAAACCATGAATTGACCCTGAATTTAATATTTACAATTTAAAAATCAAGTAAATTAGTTCGATTGGAAAGATAATTCTTAACAATTATAAGCCAAAAGCGGCTTTTTAATACAGTGTTAGTAGGCAGTATATTTTCTAAAGTGAGGTATAACCATGGTCAATAAAGGATTCCCAAAGTTTGGCATGTCACAAGCTGGAGCATTTGTTGCAGCTCTGAAAAATTATAATTTACCAGATTTTATCCTAGTCTTAGTTGCAAAAGAGTGTAAATCGGAACTACTTGAAAGAGGAAGAATTGATGATAGATTACAAAGTATGAACGATGATGCTTTAGAATTATTACATAAAGTCTTTGTTGGTTGCGAAGAAGATGCTGCAGGAAAATATGCTCAATACAGATTCTTCGCATATGTATCAAGCATGTATCATAAATGTGAAGTCATAGTTAATGATACAATTCCAGGTGCATCAGGCAAAAATCACAAAGTTCCTGTTGCAGTAAAAAATAATGGGATGTACATAGCAGTTGCATATAACAAAGCAACTGGAAACCCAGTAAACAAAAAGGAGACGGCTAGATTTTATGACATGGTTGATGATATCAAAAAAGGAGATCATGGAACAATGTTAACTGATGGAATTTATGGTTCTTCTGTAGGTTTTAGAGGGGATGCATTGGTAGAACTTGAAACATTAAGCAAGTCAAGAGACGATGATCCTGAAAATAAATTAGATTTCAAAACGGCAAACTTTGAAAATAACATTTATTCAGTTACAAAATGTTAATTGTGAAAATCTTTATTATAAATTAAATTGTGTAGTGTCCATTGTTAAAAACATGGGTTTACCATCAGTTTTTTTAAAATCTTCACCGTACTGTTCAAATTCTAATTGTTCAAAAAGATGTTTAGTCCACACATCATGTACTTCTTGAATGAATTTTTTATGTCCTTTGAGTCTCAACATTTCATGAAGTAATTCATGTGATACAGTAGTACAATTTTTTTCTGCAAGAAATAAAGTATCATCGGATTGTTTCGGAGATTGCCAAAACACCATGCCAAAATTTTCAGCATGATATCCTTCACAAGTACAATCAGTCCACCAAGGTTTGAAGTGAGTCAAATAGAAATGAAAAATGTCTTTTCCTCTTTGTTGATGATCACGTACTAATGTATGAGTATCAAGACGTTGAAGAATACTTCTAGGAGATGTTATCATCTCATCACATTGAATTTCATAGTCTTTACCAAATTTCTCTTTTAACCAAACCTGATAAAATTTGCTCATTTTCTTTACGTATTCAAATTCAAATTGTCGTTTCTCACGATCTTCTTCAGGTACTACAAAAATAAAATGTAGAATCATAATAAGAAAAAAGGGTGTTTATGTTTGACCTTCAATACCCATCAAGGTAAGAGTTGAACGAATCTTTTCAATTTTTCTGATTTTCCAAGTAATTGTTTCTCTTAGTTTTTCAACAGTATCAGATTCGATCTTGGCCAAAATATCGTATGCACCGAAAGTTCCATGAACTTCCTTAACACCATCCAAGCTCTTTAGTTGCTGAATAATAGCTTCTTCAGAACCTAGTTCACAGTTTATTAAAACATAAGCTGTTGCCATACAGAAATTAAATAAATCGACTATATCAATAAACCGATCATAGTCAGGTTTGAGACATCTTGATAATCATATCCCAAATTGGCTTTGGAACAGGCATTACAGATAATCTTGATATTCTAATTAGTTCCCAATCTTTGAATTTTTTCTCTTTTTTCATTTCATCAAGAGTGACCGGTTTTTTTAGAGATTTTTTATATTTTACATCCATTACGATAAAACGTTCAACATCTTCTTTTGGATTTGAATAGGGTTTTGAAGTAACTTCCATAATTCCTACAGCTTGTCTTTCATCACCAGTGTGGTAAAATAAAACAAGATCGCCAGGTTTCATTTCCCTCATATGTTTTAGTGCAAGATTATTGTGTACATCATCCCAGACAGTGGTTTTGTCTTTTTTTAGTTGTTCAAAACTATATCCTCGAGGACCACTTGGTTCTTGTTTTGCTAACCAATAATTCACCATTTAATTTTCTGTATAATTATCAGGTTTAATGGTTTTGAGAATAGAAATGTTCCCCGGTTCTGACTCGCACAAAATCATCGGTCATAGCCATACGCCTCCTCGCGTTCTAAAACCGGGGTGGCCCATAATGTAGCACACCTGGGTGAATTAGAAATCACTGGTATCATCACGATCGACTCATCCTAATCCGTCTGCATGCCTGCTCTTGGGCGATTAATTATAGAATTACTCCTACTAAAAACCATTGAGGAAATAATTCACCAAGAAACGGTTTTTGAAATAGTCAATTTTGGTTTTTTAGTATTGATTCAGACAAAGATATTTCAAATCCGACTACAGGAACTCGAATTTTATAATTTTCAATAATCTTTGAATTAATTTTTCCAATTATTCCAATAGGCACATTATTAAAAATGATTGATGCACAATGTCCTTCTTCAAAAGTAGGATTTGTAGTAGTTTTTGTTTCAATTTGAATCCCAAATCCAATTTTTAGTGCAGATTGAATCACTGATTTTATTTCAGTAAAATTTGCATCCTTGTGAGCACTAATTCCAGAACAATTAATTTTTTCAGATATAGGATCCTCAAGAGTAAAAACAGTTCCAGTCTCGAACATTTTTTGTGGGTAAGATTCATGTATATTTCTTGAAAGGTTTTCAATCAATCCAGGAAGTATTGAATCACGTAGAATTGTGTGTTCTTGACTTTTTGAATCTAATACAGAAATAATTTTTGACGAATCTCTATTCACCATATCATATAATACTCGCTTACTAGTCAAACTTGAATTCAAAGCTTCAAGATATCCAAGTCCAATCATTGTTTGATCAAGGGATTTTAATTGTAGTGACACAGGATTAGTTTTTCCGATAGTTTGTGAAGGAGATAATATGGGTTCGAGATTTTGGATTCCATATCCTAAAGCAACTTCCTCTACTAGATCCATAGGTCCAAAAATATCAAATCGGTATGCAGGAATTGTACAAACAATGTTTGCTCCTTTAGAAAATGCATCCAATCGAGATTTTTTTAATGATGAAATTATTTTAGTAGGGTTAAGATTCAAACCTAGAATTTGATTAATCAATGACGAATTTACTGAAATTTTCTTTTGTTCCAATTTTGGAGTTGAATTTTTCATGCCAGAAATCTTTACAGATTCCAGAGTAAATCCAGCAGTTTGTAAAATTGTTGCTACAACAGCAAGCATGTCTTCAGCATCATCTTTATTGATTCCAGTTACCTCAACAAAGAGATTTTTTGTTTTGGTGGTGACTGTTGTGATTGCAGCGTTGATTATAGGAGGAAATGAGACAGTATTTTGATTTTTATCGAAGATTATAGGCACATGTGGCGATTGCCCAAGCAAAGAACCATAATCTTTACCAACATCTGTATTTACAAGTATTTCAGAAATAGGAATTTCTTGTTCAGAATTTAATGGAATGAATTTATGATTTCTATTTGTAGTGGTATAAACTAAAGGAAATGAAATCTTGTCTAAATCATGTATTCCAATTGAAGATTTTTTCCTTTTTCTTCCAATTCCAAAATGAAGATCTTCTTGCATTGTCATTAATTGTTTAATTGTTTTATCGTCAATTTTTCCATTTTTAGCAACAATACCAGCAACAAAAGGTCTTATCTTTGAAACTCCAGATTTTACAAAAATTGGAAATTTGTTAGATTTTTTAATATTGAGTTTTACTGTACCAGTTTTGATTCCAAGTAAACCTTGCAGACCAAGAGCAATTCCAAAATCAGTAGAATAATCTGGTCTATTTGGACTGTATTCTATTCTTACTAGATCTTTATCTTCAGATTCAATATCCAATCCAAGAAAGGGTAAAGAATCAGAAATTTGTTTTTTGGATACTTTACCTACTAACTTTTGGAGTCGTGTGTAAGACAGTTCAACTACTGGCATTTTGTAGCACTCCTCAACCAACCTAGATTATTGTTATAAAATTCTCGAACATCATCAAGATCATATTTTAGCATAGCAATTCTTTCAATACCTCCACCCCAAGCTAAAACAGGCTTAGTAATTCCAAGAGGTTTTGTTACTTCGGGTCTAAAAATTCCCATTCCAAACAACTCAATCCATTTTCCTAATTTTTCATTGTATACCATAGTCTGTAAAGAAGGTTCAGTGTAAGGGAAAAAGGTTGGCCAAAATTTTATTTTGGTTATTCCAATTCGTTTGTAGAATTCTCTTTGAATTCCCATTAGATTTCTTAAAGATGCATCTTTACCTATTACAACACCTTCAATTTGGTTAAATTCAACAAGATGTTTGTAACTAACTTTTTCATTACGAAAAACACGACCTAATGAGAAAATTCGTGCCTCATCAGGTTTATTTTCAGCCAAATGTTTGATGGTGACACACGTTGTGTGAGTTCTCAAAACCATCTTTTTTGCTTCGTTGATATCCCATTGATATCTCCAATTTTTCTTATGAGATTCAGAAACTTTTTTGATTTGTTCAGAGGTTCCAATTTTTTTGGCATTTATTTTATCTAGGTAAAATGTATCTTGTAATTCTCTTGCAGGATGATCTTGTGGAGTAAACAAAGCATCAAAATTCCAAAAGCTTGATTGAGTCATGTTTCCAAAAATTTCTGAAAAACCTAATGTAACAAAGATTTCACGTATTTCATCTATCGTATCTTTTAGAGGATGAGTTCTTGCAACAAATACTTCTGGAACTTTAGCTTCAACATCAATTTCTCCTGTAGTATCAGAAAGTTCCATAGATTTTGCAGAATCAGACAAAGAGATTTCTTTAGATTTTATAACGTCTTCAATAATAAAATCAGGTCTTTTTAAAAGTCCAGATAAATCAGCATCATCAAGTTTGTCTTTGGATATTTTTTCGTTTCCAACAAGTTTGAGAGTTTTTTCGCCTGGAAGTTCAGATGGAGGATTTTTAATAGAAATTTGATCAGATGATGCTTCAACCCAATTATTTTTTCTAGCTAATCCCATTGAAGGTCCAAAAACAAACCCTAACTCTTTTTGTAAGTCAGATAATTTTTTTGGTCCAGTTTTGAGTAACTCTAGTAATCTTCTTTCAGGTAATCCTTTTTGAAGAGATTCAAGTCCATTTTTTCCTAAACTGATTACACTTGATTGAGATTCAGTAACAATAGCAAGTTCTTTTAATCTTAACCACTCAATTCCTCTTCTGATTTGATCAGGTAAAAGTTGGGTAGATTTTTCTAAAGATTCAGGAGTTTGTTTGGGATTATCTCTTAAAGAAGTAATAATTTTTTTTTCAATCTCATGAAAAACTTGCGACAACAGCAAAGAATTCGAAAAAGACTTTTTAAACCTTAACTTAAGTCAAGATGAATGTCAACTAACGACTTTATTGTAACTCCTTGGCATGTAGAAGGCGATATAGACTATGATAAGTTAATCAAGCAATTTGGAACTGAAAAGATTTCATCAGAATTACTAGAGAAAATCAAGCGAATTACGGGTGAAGATCATTTTATGTTAAGAAGAGGCATTTTCTTTTCCCACAGAGAAATGAATAGAATTGTAGACGAATATGAAAAAGGGAATAAATTTTTCCTATATACAGGAAGAGGTCCTTCAGGACATACACATATTGGACATTTAGTACCATGGATGTTTGCAAAATGGTTGCAAGAAAAGTTTGATGTTAATATGTACTTTCAGCTTACCGATGATGAAAAATTTTATTCAAAACCCGACCTTACTTTAGAAGAAACAAAGAAATTTGCATTTGAAAATGCATTAGATTTTATTGCATTAGGATTCAAACCGGGAAAAACAAAAATTATCATCAACA
>NZ_JAOULD010000092.1 GCF_029882185.1 Candidatus Nitrosopumilus sp.
TATCTCATTGGAATGGCAACTCAAGGAAAGATCCCTGGGCAGATAAATGACGATCAATTAAAGCAAATTTTGCTCTCTGCACAACAACCTAAACGTGATTTCAAGATAAATCGAGTATAATACAGAAAAAATATAAATTTAGAAACAAATCTTGTTAATACATGAAAGCCGTTGTATACAATGAATATGCACCAGATGATAATTATGCTAAAATCCTCAAAGTCCAGGATATAGATGACCCAAAACCAAAATCCGATGAAGTAGTTTTCAAAGTAAAAGCTGCCGCTCTGAATTATAATGATATTTGGGGAATGCGTGGAGTTCCAGTTGCAGTTCCATTACCACACGTATCAGGTTCTGATGCTGCAGGTGATGTTATTGCAGTCGGAGAGGATGTAAAAAATATTCAAGTTGGAGATAGAGTAGTTTCTCACTCCAATATGTCATGTAGAGTTTGTAAAGCCTGTACTGACGGTAGAGAATTTGATTGTGTTAAGAGAACCATTTGGGGTTTCCAAACTGGTCCAACTTGGGGAGCATTCCAAGAAGTAACTCATCTTCCTGAAGTCAATGTTTCAAAAATCCCAGAAGGTGTATCATATGATGAAGCAGCAGCTGCATCAATGACTATTTTAACTTCATGGCACATGCTAGTTGGCAGAGCCAAAATCATTCCTGGACAAACCGTCTTGATTATGGGAGGAGGTTCTGGAGTAGGAAGCTTTGGAATTCAAATTGCAAAATTATACAACTGTGATGTTATTGCAACTGCAAGTCCAGATAAACTAGACAAGTGTCTAGAACTTGGAGCAGATTATGCAGTAGATCACAGAAAAGAAGATTGGAGTAAAGAAGTCTTTAAGATTTCAAAAGAAATTGCAAAGAGAAAAGGTGAAGCACCAGGAATTGATTTATCTTTTGATCATATTGGTGAAACACACTGGAATCAACAATTGCAGTTGTTAAAGTATGGTGCAACCCTTGTTTCATGCGGTGCAACCACTGGATATAATGCAAAGACTGATCTTAGACATGTGTTCTTTAAAGGAACTAACATCTTAGGTTCAACACAAGGAACCAAAGCAGAACTTGACCAAGCCTTGTATTGGATGGGTCAAGGAAAAATCAAAGCAGCAATTGACTCAACTTACACATTTGAGCAAGCAGCTGAGGCTCATACAAAGATGTTAACCGGAAAAGGAATGTTCGGAAAAATCTTAATGAAGCCTGAAGGCGCTTAGTCATTTAATGACTCAGCTCTTCAGAAGTCTCATTTTTGTTCCTGGCAATAACTCAAGGTTTCTTGAAAAAGCTAAAGACCTTCAAGCTGACATTGTTTGTTTTGATTTAGAAGATTCAGTTCCTGATGTAGAAAAACCTAATGCCAGAAAACTAATCAAAACTGCACTAAAATCAAGAAAATTGTACAAATCTTCAATTTTTGTCAGAACAAATTCTCCAAATTCTGGAAAAATTCCAACAGATCTGAAAGAAATTGTTCAAGAAGGAATTGATGGAATTGTAATCCCTAAAGTAAACAATATTGCAGAACTCAAAAAAATTACCAAAACTCTTTCTATCTTGGAAAAAACTAGAAAACTAAAGCCAATTCAAATTATCCCATCAATTGAATCAGCAGAAGGCGTAGTCAACACCTATCACATTGCATCATTTGGAAAACGTGTATCTGCAGTAGTTTTTGGTGTTTTTGATTTGTTAAATGATTTGGGAGTTGAATATACAAAATATTCTGAAGGAGAAAAATACTCTCGAAGGAAAATTGCTGTAGATGCACATGCAGCAGGCGTGGCAGTAATTGATTCGATATGGCAAGATCTTAAAGATTCTAAAGGATTAGAAAATGATTGCAAATTAGGAAAAAGTTTAGGATATACTGGAAAGAGTATCATTCACCCTGATCAAATTTCTGTTGTACACAAATTATTTCATCCAAATAAAAGTGAAATCTTGTGGGCTGAAAAAGTATGTAAGGTTTATCTCGAATCAACAAAGAAAGGAAAGGGCGCTACCACCGTTGAGGGAAAAATGATAGATGAAGTACATTTCAAACAAGCAAAAGCTCTTTTGGAACTTGTAAAGTAGTTTTTTATTTCACTTATTCTAAAACATGTTTCATGCTTGTACTCTTTTCAAATATCTTTTTATCAACAGTCCCATTTACTAAAAATTTTCCTTTTTTAATATCCAAACTTATTTCTTGAAAAATACACTGTAATTTAGAAATTTTTTTACTTTTGCTTAGAACCTTTCCTGATTCGATTATTAATCCATTAAGAATTAAATTTTTAATCTTTCTATATCCTGATGTTTTAGATACTCTTGATTCTTTCAGAATATGTGGAATGATATATTCATTATCAAAAAGACACGAAATTATTTTCCTTGACTCTATTTCCCCAAATATCTCTAGAATCAAGTTCTTCAAATCCGAGTCTAGTATAGTAATTATGTATTTTTCATCATTTTTTTTAATTTTGATAATTTTTTTAATACATTCATCTTCAAATTTCTTAACATCTATGTTTGAATTTTTTTTAAGAACTTTTGAAAATATATGAAAATGCTCAATAGATAATTTTATTGACATTCCATGTTCT
>NZ_JAOULD010000040.1 GCF_029882185.1 Candidatus Nitrosopumilus sp.
TGAGGCTGCATGTTTTGGAAATAGCTTCTATGATGCATTGTCTAAAGGATTGACTTCAGTTGGGTATAATTTGCCTGATAAAGGATCTGCACTAGTGACTGTCGGAGGAGCTCAAAATAAAGAAAAGTTACTCCCTACCATTGCAAAACTCAAACAATTGGGTTTCAAAATTTTGGCAACAGAACATACTGCAGAATTCTTTGAGGAAAAAATTGGCCAAGTTGAGATTGTACATAAAATTTCAGAACCCGGAAGAAAACCAAATATTTCTGATTTGCTATATGAGCGAAAAATCGATTTTATCATAAACATTCCTAGCACATCTACGTTGGAAAAATATGTTGGAATGCTTGACGATGAATATCAAATTCGACGTAAATCTCTTGAATTGGGAATTCCTGTTCTGACGACTATGGAATTGGCTGACTCTTTTGTGAAAACACTAGAGTGGTTGAGAAATAATAAGACTACAAAAGATCCTATTGAACCATATGATAAATATGAATAATTTTTAAAAACATAAACGCAAGCATTCTGAAAAGAATATCTCAAAAAAATTCTCTGATGATGAACTTAGTCTGAGCAAAATTGAGAAATTTGATACTGATGGAATTAGATTTATTCATTTAAAAAATAGTGCAAAGAAAAATTTTGTAAAAATAAAGATTGCAGAATTTACTTGAGATCTAATTGATGATTGGAACAAGAATGGTCATTTGGCAAATATTTCATGTAAAAATTGTGGAAATTCCTATGAAATGCGTGTTGCATATTCTGAAACTAAAAACGTGGGCAAAATCATAAAGATGCCCTAATTTCACCTTCAAAGGATTGTTTATAACTAAACTAATTTGATCAGATTACTTGTTTGATGTTTGATTCATTTCCGATGATTGTCCCGTCCAATGTAATTATTTTTGCTTTTGATATTTCTTTAATTTTATTTATTATCGGCGAAATGGATTTTTTATATTGTCTTCTATATGTTGCGTAAAAATATTTGTTAAATGATGGAATTATTGTAATTTCAATCTCCCCTGTTTTGTTTGGAAAAATACTTTCTTTTTCTGTTTTAATCGAGACCCATACCCTTTGACCATTCATCACTGAATCCTCTTGAAAAAAAACTGGATGAACGTGTCCCATGATTATTTTATCAACATGAGAAAAATTCTCTGATGGCATCGTGTGTCCATGCGTTAACAAAACATTTTCTTCTACCATTCCTGTAGAGCTTATCATTGAAATGTTATTTGGTATTATCTTCTGAATATTTGCATCATGATTGCCTGGAATTAGAATTACATCACATTTTTCTCGTATCTTTTTAAAAAATAATGGTACTTCGTCCCATTCATTTCTTGAAATGTTCTTTATGCTTGATTTTATATCTCCCAATAGAATTACAGAGTCTGGTTTTTCTGAATCAATAATTTCAGATAATTCTTGAATTGATTCATTTATGCTTGAATTTTTGCCTATGAAGATTTGGTTTGATGCCATGTTGTTTTCAAACCCAATATGAATATCTGTGACAACTAGATTCTTTTTTTCACCCTCCAAAACTAATGCTGGTTTTGATGGGACAATTCTAGTTTGCAACATCAAAGTTATACTGTAGATATCTGATTAAATTCTTGTGTACAAAGACATGGAAAGAATTCAATCTATTGTTTCTGAAAAACGAGTCAAGTTGCATGTTTTTGAACCCAGTCAAAGAAAAATTTGGACTGTTGTTGGAAAAGGTCAAGAGCATTGGATTGATCCTGATTGCAACTATTGCTCTTGTCCTGGGTTTTACTTTGGTAAACTGAATGGAAAAACCACTTGCTATCATTTGGAATCTGCACATCTTGCTAGGGCTAAAAATCAGGTAGAGGAAATTCTTTTTTCTGATGATGAATTCTCTGATTTTCTTTTTGGTCTGATTGATGATCTAAAATAACCAATTATTTGAACTTATTAATAACTAGAAAATCTTTATAGAATTATGGATGATGAACAACAAAATTCTGAAATAGAAAAAATTGCAAATCTTATGGTTCATGACGATATTTCCCCTGATGAGCAAGACGCTTCCAAACTAGAAAAATACAAAAATCAGATCAAAGAAGACTGTGGTCTAGATGATGAAGATGCCTTGAAGATGGTTTATGAAACATTGCTTTATAGAAAATTAAAAAATTCTGATTCAGGTGATGTTTTAGAAAAAGGTAATGAGTTTGGAGCTGGATTTAGCTAATCTATTCTAATGGTATAGAATCTATATCTTCTTTTGAAGCTCCTTTCCAAAGACCGATCATTCCTTCTGGTTTTACGTCTTCAACTTTAGTAATTTGTTGAATCTTGATATGGTCTGGATTTGGAGGCATCCATAACATTGCCATATAGTCTCCTATTTTTCCAACTTTAGTTGGCAAGGCTATGATGACTTTGTCTGCTGCAAATCCTTTTGCAGTCAATGCATTTGTGGCTTTTTCTTTAAGATCCATTCTTCCGTGCAGGAACAAATAGACGTCTTTTTGAGTGTCGATTTCTGCCATGAATTCACTGATTTTTTAAACTAAATCAATCTTTCCTGATCTATTATCTCCAAAAAGGGTTAAATTAGAACGGACAAAATTCTCAACTGTGAAAATCTTTACTGTTGGAAGCAAATCCTTTGTAACTAGTTTCCAATTAGCTGGAATTCCGGGGAAAATTTCTGAAAATCCACAAAAGGCATTAGAAGAAATCAAGACATTAACTGATGATTCTGATGTCGGTCTAGTTTTGGTCAGTGATGATATTACGGAATCTATTAACGATGAATTAACTGCACTTCGAGCTGAAAAATCAACTTTGGTCTTTGCATTACCTGCAACTGGAAGTGAAAAAACTGAAGTTGATTACAGAGTAATGTTGAAGAAAATTCTTGGCGTTTAATCTACTTATAATCAAATTTTTAATGTTCAACCATGAAAACTGCTTCTGTTAAAGAACCTTCTAAAATTTCCGTTGATGAAACAGAAAAACCTCAGTTACAATCTGGTGAAATTTTAGTTCAGATGCAAGCTTGTGGAATTTGTGGCTCTGATCTGGAAAAAGTTTTTGGGCAATATGGCCAACCCTCTATGCGTTTAGGACACGAGCCTGCTGGCATTGTATTAGATACAAGTTCTGATGTAACTGATTTCAAAAAGGGTGATCGAGTATTTACTCATCATCATGTTCCATGTTATGATTGTCATTTTTGTAATCATGGATATGAAACAATGTGCCAGAAATACTATGAAACTAATCTTTCACCATGTGGTTTATCTGAAGAATATGTAGTTCCAGCTTGGAATGTTTTACATGGTGGCGTTTTAAAAATTTCTGACTCGTTAAGTTTTGAAGAAGCTGCAATGATTGAACCTCTGGCATGTTGCGTTAGAGCATGGTCTAAATTTCCTTATCATGAGGGTGACTCTGCTGCAATTTTTGGCGTAGGTCCAACAGGAATGATGCATGTGATGCTTGCTTATGCTAAAAAATTCTCAAAAATTTTCTGTTTTGATGTAAATGATTTCAGATTAGATTTTGCAAAAAAATTCAAAATTACTGAATCTATGAATTCTATGGATGAAAACCGAAAACAAAAGATTCATGACCATACTGATGGTAGAGGTGTAGATGTGGCAATAGTTGCTACAAGTAGCCTCAAAGCATTAGATGATGCCATAGATCTGGTACGAAAGGGCGGCACTGTGATGATGTTTGGCGTTCCATCAAAAGGCGCAAAATTGGATTTAGACATGAACAAAATTTATTCAAAAGAAATCACGCTTGTAACTAGTTATGCTGCATCTGATTTTGATACCAAAGAAGCCCTAAATCTAATTGAATCTTCTCAGATTGATGTCAAACAATTAATCACTCATACATATCCCATTTCTGATTCTCAAAAAGCATTTGATCATGCTCGTACTGGTGAACATGCAATGAAAATAATTATTACAAAATAAGAAACGCTTAAGAAGGGATTTTTCTTGCTTGAAAATCGAAGCAATATGGATTGGGGATTAAAAAATAGACTTTCTAGTATTATCAAACCACAAAATAACCGTGCATTAATGTTGGCAGTAGATCATGGATACTTCCTAGGTCCTACTGAAAAATTAGAGGATCCAAAAAAAGTCATTGCACCTCTCTTGAAACATTGTGATTCTCTTATGGTTACTAGAGGTGTTCAAAGAGCATCTGTACCTGCAACTACTGGCACCCCGATGGTATTGAGAGTATCTGGAGGTTCAAGCATTATTGGAGAGGATTTGTCTCAAGAAGACATCACTGTATCTATTGAAGATGCAATTAGACTAAATGCAAGTGCTCTTGCAATGTCTATCTTTGTTGGTTCAAAATATGAATATCAAACAATTGTAAATCTTGGAAAACTAGTCAGCGAGGCTGAAAAATATGGATTACCTGTATTGGCAGTAACTGCAGTTGGAAAAGAACTTGGCAAAGATGCTAGATATTTGTCGTTGGCATGTAGAGTAGCTGCTGAACAAGGCGCACACATTGTCAAAACTTACTATTGTGATAACTTTGAAAAAGTTGTCCAGTCCTGTCCTGTCCCAATAATTGTTGCGGGCGGAAAGAAAATTCCAGAACGTGATGCTTTACAATTAACCTACAATGCAATCAAAGGTGGTGCAGTGGGTGTAGATATGGGTAGAAACATCTGGCAATCAGAACACCCAGTTTCAATGATCAGAGCCGTTAGAGCAATCGTTCACAATAATCAGAATGTTGATCAGGCCTTCAAATTATACAAAAAATTAGTTAGTGAAGAACCCAGAAAAAAATCAAATAACAATAAATCAAACAACCCTAATCAAAAGAAATCAAACAAGCCAAACAACCCTAATCAAAACAAACCACATCAAAACCAGAAATAATTATCTGCTTATATTTTTGACAAATGAATATGTGCAATTTTCCAAGTTGGTTGCTTGACAAGTACAAATGTTGCACGCCCGCTAATTTCCATGTGTTCCCCAGTGTATGCTTTAGTATCCACTAGCATTCCTTTTTGAATTAATTCTAATGCAACAACTGCTGTGTCTCCAAATACGCTGATTTTTGGATTTTTTATTTCATAGGAATAATCAGAGATGCTGACAAATTTTAATTCTTCAAGCTCAATTGTATTTTGATAATCTTTTAGGTCATATGGAGGTAAATCACTAAAGCTGGAAAATCTGGGATCATTTAGATGGATGTCTCTCAGTAATGATAGTTCTTTTGTGATTCCAGCTTGAAATAATGTTTCAATCACATTGATGATTTCTTCATTATCTGTCAAAATAATCTATTTCGAATAAGAAAATTCTGAGTTTAAGTCTTCTGTACTATTATATGCAAAAACTCGACTACTGTTTAGAGAATCTTTATTAATTATCAATTGACTATTTTTTCTGATTTCAATGGACACTACATTAACTGGAATATTTGATAACTCTGTACTTGCTATTGTTCATCTATAATGTGTGCCTAAAATTTACTAGATTAAAATTATGGAAGTTAATTTAATGAATAAAATGGAAAGTATGAGCGGCGCAAAAGCCTTAATGATGGCTATGGAAAAAGAAGGCGTCAAACAAGTATTTGGTTTACCTGGAGGTGCAAATCTTCCAATGTATGATGAATTTGCTCGTTGTAATATTAGACATATCTTAACAAGACATGAACAGTCTGCAGCACATATGGCTGATGGATTTGGAAGAGTCAGTAGAAAGCCTGGTGTGTGTTTTGCAACATCTGGTCCTGGTGCTACAAATATTCTTACTGGAATTGCAACTGCACAAGCTGATTCTGCTCCAATGATCGCAGTTACCGGACAAGTTCCTGTTGGAATGATAGGAAAAGATGCTTTTCAAGAAAGTGATATTATCGGAATGGCGAATCCTGTTGTAAAATATGCATTTCAACCAAGATCAGCTGGAGAAATTCCAGAAGTTGTAAAAAAAGGATTCTTTATTGCTGAATCTGGTAGACCCGGACCTGTGTTAATTGACATTCCAAAAGATGTCCAGACAAATGTAGAACCTATGAATTTTCCAGATGAATTCAAAATTCAAGGGTACTATCCATGGGCAGATCCTGATATTGTAAATGTTGAAAAAGCAATCGATATGTTGCTTCATGCAGAGAAACCAATCATACTAGCTGGCGGTGGAACCATTATTTCCTCGGCCTTTGCTGAATTGCAATCTATTGCAGAAACTTTGATGCTTCCTGTTGTAACTACTTTCAAAGGAAAAGGAGCATTTCCTGAAAATCATCCTTTATCATTAGGCCCAATTGGAATGCATGGTCATGCAGAGGCAAATAAAATGATGTCCGAAGCTGATTGCGTGTTAGCAATTGGCACAAGATTTTCTGATAGGTCTGTTGGCACTTTTGAAGCATTTGAGAAACGATTGAAAATTATTCACATGGATGTGGATCCTGCAGAAATTGGTAAGAACCAGACTGCCCAAATTGCTGTAATCGGAGATGTCCGTGTAAATCTTAGAGTAATGATAAAATTGCTTTTACAGCGTGCTATTAAAAAATCTGAAGAAACTCCTTGGATTAAACATGTTAAAGAAACCAAAACTTACTGGAAAGAAAACTTGAAACTTCATCCAGGTGAAATGGGTGCTGCTAAAATTTTACGTAAACTCCGTGAATTGTTACCAAAAGAATCTGTTGTAACTACAGAAGTAGGTCAGCATCAAATGTGGGCCTCATTGTTTTATGATGTAATCCAACCTGGTACCTTCTTTAGCTCTACTGGCTTGGGCACCATGGGATGGGGATTTCCTGCAGCAATAGGTGCAAAAGTTGCAAGACCTGATGTACCCGTGGTTGATATTGCAGGTGACGGAAGTTTTGCCATGACTGAAAACTCTCTTGCAACTGCTGTGTTGGAAGATATTCCTGTAATTGTATTTGTACTAAACAATTCCACATTGGGAATGGTAGCTCAATGGCAGAGAACTTTCTATGATAGAAGAATGATTGGCGTGGATCAAAAAAGTTGCCCTGATTATGTTAAACTCGCAGAGTCTTATGGCGCACAAGGAATCAGAGCTCAATCAATGGATGAGCTTGATAAAGCGATTAAAACTGCATTAAGCAGTGATGTTGCAACAGTAATTGACATTCCAATTGATCCTGAAGAAGACGTGTTGCCATTTGTAGCTCCTGGAACTTCACTTGCGGAAATGATTTTACCTTCTTAGTGATTGATTATGTGGGCAATTCTTTCTATTTTAGTTGAAAATAAACCTGGGATTTTGTTTAAGGTGACTCATCTTTTCAGATCTCGAAACTTCAACATTGACAGTATTTCAGTTGGAATTACCGAAAACCCTGATTATTCTAAAATGACTATCACCACATATGGTGATGAAAAACAGATTGAACAAATTGTAAAGCAATTAGATAAAATGATTGATACTGTAAAAGTTGAGCATCTAGATGAGCAAAAAACTCTCTTTCGTGAACTGATCCTTTTTAAGATAAAACTCAGTAATGCTAATGATAGCATGGAAGTAAACAAACTGGCAAATGCATATGGTGGTAAAGTCCATGATGTGAAAAAAGACTCTATCATGGTTGAATTGACAGCTACTCCTGATCAAATTAAGGCATTTGAGGAGTTGGCAAAACCCTTTGGCATCCTTGATGTTGCACGAACAGGTGTTGCTGCTTTGCAAAGGAGCGGAGCATGAGAGTCAGAATATTTGATACCACATTAAGAGATGGGGAACAAACAATCGGCGTATCTTTATCCCCAATTCAAAAATTAGCTATTGCAAAAAAACTTGATGAACTTGGGGTTGATGCAATTGAAGCTGGTTTTCCAGTAATCTCTGATGGTGAATTAAAAGCAGTAAAAATGATCACAAGCGAAGGGCTGTCTTGCGAAATTGCTGGATTGACACGAACTATCAAAAAAGATATTGACGCTGCAGTCGACGCAGGATTAAACTATATTCACACATTCATTGCAACTTCTGATATTCATTTAGAACATAAACTCAAAATGACCCGAGATCAAGCTCTTGAAAAAGCAATTGAAGCAGTAGAATATGGGAAATCTCGTGGATTGCAAGTTGAATTCTCAGCTGAAGATGCTTCAAGAACTGATAGAGAGTTTTTGAAAAAAGTGTTTGGGGATGTTGCAAAAGCAGGTGCAGACCGAGTCAATATTCCTGACACCGTAGGATACTCTACCCCTGAATATATGGCAGAAATTACTAGGGATACTGTAGAAGCTACAAAACTTCCAGTAAGTGTTCACTGTCATAATGATTTTGGACTAGCTGTTGCAAATTCATTGGCAGGAATTCATGCAGGAGCTTCATGTGCACATGTTACAATTAATGGAATCGGTGAAAGAGCAGGTAATGCCTCATTAGAAGAACTCTCTATGGCCTTGAAATGTTTGCCATATGAGCAAAAATATGAGACAAACATCGAGTCAGAACTAATTTACGATACTTCAAGATTTATCTCTAAAACTGTTGGAATAATAGTTCAGCCTAACAAGGCAATTGTTGGTGCCAATGCATTTGGCCATGAATCAGGAATTCATACACACGGCGTATTGAGTAATCCGCTTACATACGAGCCAATCAGTCCAGAATTAGTTGGAAGAAAAAGATGGCTCCAAGTTGGAAAACATGCAGGTGTGCATGGAATGAATGCAATGTTATCTGAATATGGAGTAAAACCAACCGAGGAACAATCGCAACAAATCTTGGAGAAAGTCAAAGTGCTAGGTGATCAGGGAAAACAGATCACTGATGTTGAATTGCTTTCTATTGCAAGTGAGGTGTTGGGAGAAAAAGAC
The DNA here is from genome assembly GCF_029882185.1 of Candidatus Nitrosopumilus sp. GTDB lineage: Archaea > Thermoproteota > Nitrososphaeria > Nitrososphaerales > Nitrosopumilaceae > Nitrosopumilus. The sequence goes on from NZ_JAOULD010000040.1 coordinate 8,870, forward strand.
CTTAAAAAAATTGTTCAACTAACTGGATTCTCTGTATCAACTGGGATAGGAACAATGCCATATGCGTTTGTAAAATTAAACGTGGATGGTGAGGATCATGTTGGTACTGATTATGGGGTTGGACCTGTCGATGCTGCACTAAACGCAATTCAAAAAATTACTGGTAAACTTTCTGAAATCAGAATAAAGGATTATGGATTAGCATCAATATCTGGTGGCTCTAGTGCATTGTGTGAGGTTACAGTAAAGGTCGAAGACGCATTAGGGAACAAGGTCTCTGCAAAATCTGTTGGTGAAGACATTGTAACTACCTCAGTAAAGGCAGTAATTGATGCAATTAATCATATTATGCTTAAAAAATTACTGCATGAAAAACAGGTACAATAAATCCTAAAATTATCTTGATGTGATACCATACTATGTATAAAATTTCATTAATTACCGGTGATGGGATAGGTCCTGAATTGTCTGAATCTGTGCTTTCTGTTTTGAATGCTATTCACGACCGTCTTGATTTGAAATTTAATATTACAAAATTATCTGCAGGTGACAAGGCATTGTCTGAAACTGGAAAGGCACTTCCCGATGAAACAGTTACAGCAATAAAACAATCTGATGCTTGCATGAAGGCACCTGTTGGTGAAAGCGCAGCTGATGTTATTGTTGTTTTGAGAAGAATGCTTGATCTTTATGCCAATATCCGACCTGCAAAATCTTATCCACACATGCCTGCATTACGTGATGATATTGATATGGTGATTGTTCGAGAAAACACTGAAGATCTCTACACTGGCAAAGAGTTCAGTTTAGGAAATGCATCAGTAGCATTGAGAATAATTTCAGAAGCTGCTTCTAAGAGAATTGCAAAATATGCCTTTGAAACTGCAAAACAACGTGACTCTATGAGAAAAGTAACATGTGTTCACAAATCCAATGTTATGCGGGTCACTGATGGCATGTTTGCAAAAGCATGCGTTGATGTCTCTAAAGATTATCCTGATATTGCATTTGAAGAAATGTATGTTGATGCATGTGCGATGAATTTGATCCGACAGCCAGAGCAATTTGATGTTGTGGTGACTACTAATCTGTTTGGTGATATTTTATCTGACGAGTCATCACAGGTAGTAGGCGGTTTGGGAATGGCTCCTGCGGCTAACATTGGAGACGACTTTGCGTTGTTTGAACCAGTCCATGGCGCTGCCTTTGATATTGCAGGACAGAACATAGCCAACCCTTCGTCCTTTTTGCTGTCAATCAAGATGATGCTTGATTGGTTAGGAAACAAACACAATGATTCTAAATGTATTGGGGTTGGAGCCAAATTAGAATCCACAATATTTGATTTGGTAAAATCCGGCGTAAAAACCAAAGATATTGGTGGTACTAGTAGCACTACTGAATTTACAAAACAGATTACTGACAATCTCTAAAAATAGAATCCCTCCTTTTTGTGCCTAGGTTTGTGCTATATTGAAACGATGTCTA
>NZ_JAOULD010000041.1 GCF_029882185.1 Candidatus Nitrosopumilus sp.
GAAGCCATAACACCATCAAGATTTCCTCTAATTCTATCCAAGGGGTAAATGTCAGTGGCGTAACCAGAAATTGCCATATAGGCACCAAAAACAATTATTCCAAGGATTCCAATCATAGCTAGTCGATAAACAGTGTTTGCTCTTTTTTCCTTATTTGTAAGAGGTTTATCATTTACAGATTTGTTTCTTTTAAATCTAGTATGAGACAGACTCATGTAAGCAATATAGAAAAATCCAAGTGTTTGTAAAAGAATGATTGGAACAAATACCGGATTGTTTGAAAATATCGAAATAAAAATTCCCATTATTCCGTAAACACCAAAAAAGATTTCTAAAAGAGTAGTCTGTGTAAAAGGTAAATTGTATGCCTTGTTTTTCCAGTCATCATCTTTAGTTACAATACCATATTTTGGAGTTCTAAGGAACTCATTTTTCTTGCCAAGTACTGCATCAAAAACTGCAACTGTATTGTTTACAGACATTCCTGCATTGTAGACAAGCAATGCTGGAAGCAATTTTGCTTTTGATTTCCAGGATTTATCATACATGCCTTGGATAATCACAATATATGCACCAGGACCCATTGCAAGATATGTTGCAATAGTTAATGCAGGAAGAAAACTTACCACATAAAGATTGATTTGGCCAGCTAACAAAATAGGCAATGCCAAAAATTGGATCAGCATTAAAGGATAAACAATATGTCGTGTTAGTTGTATGAATGCTTGAATTTTTGCTTCAATTGCAACTTTACGTTTTAGAGCAACGTCAGTAAGTAATTTTACGGCACATTGGATAGAGCCTTTTGCCCAGCGAAACTGTTGTCTTTTTGCAGCATTCATTTGAGCAGGAAGTTCTGCATCAACTACAATATCAGGCAAAAACACACATTTCCAGCCTTTCATTTGTGCCCTATAACTCAAGTCAAGATCTTCTACAAGAGTAGCAGTATGCCATCCTCCAGCATTTTCAATACATCTGCGTCTCCAGATTCCAGCAGTTCCATTGAAATTCATAAAAAGATGAGAATTACTTTTTGCTTTTTGTTCGACAAGAAAATGAAAATCAAGACTCAATGCTTGTACTTGTGTGATGGTAGAATAGTTTTCATTTACATGTCCCCATCTACACTGAACCAATCCTATGTTGGATTTAGAAAAGTGAGGAATGGCTCTTTTAAGAAACCAAGTGGGAGGAATAAAATCAGCGTCAAATATTGCAACAAGTTCAGTATCGGTTGTTTTCATTGCATGTTTTAATGCACCTGCTTTGTACCCCTTTCTTGTTCCGCGCCTTACATGTTCAATTTGAAACCCTTGTCTTTTGTAATCATCAACCACATCTCGAAGTAATTCAACAGTATCATCATCAGAGTCATCACAGACCATAATTCTCATTTTGTCTTGAGGATAATCCAAGTTACAAACAGAATCTACTAGTCTCTTTGCAACATACTTTTCATTGTATATGGGCAATTGAATTGTCACTGAAGGAGTTCCCCAATCAATAGTTGCGGGAACTTCTTTTCGTTTTCTTGAAAGGAATGCAAGATAGTAGAAATTAACAGTATATGCAGTGATAATAATAGCTGAAAAAATAAAGAGATCAAATACAAATGTGGTAAAAGGGTTTAATGCCATGTCCCTAATTTCAGAGAATCATTAATCGCTATTTATACTTGTAAAGAATTCAAACTATTTTTGCTCAAAGATCTTAATTGCTTGTGGAGGACAAACACCTTCACATGCAAGACAAAAAATACAATCTGGTTCTTTTGACATTAATGGTTTCTTTTCAGATGCAGGATTTCCAGGAGTGTCAAACCATTCGTAGACACCTACAGGGCATGCTTCTATACATCCACCATCTGCAATACAAATGTCATAATCTACTGAAACAAATTCTCCCCAAACTCCCATGATACCATTATTTGTACCACGTCTACCCCAAGTTTTGATTGTGTGTTCTGGAGCATCATATGCAGCTGAAGGTTTCATTTTTGATTTATAATCAACATCGATTGGTCCAGGCTTTGCACCATCTGGAATTTCAATAGAGCTGTCATCTTCTTCAGCATCATCATCTTCTTTTGTCTCAACAGGTTTTGGTTTTGCACCAAGGACAATTTTTGCAAGAGGTGTCAGATCTTCTAATTTTTGAATAGCGGCAATTTCAGATATTTTTTCAGTTTTAGCAAAATAAGAAATCATCTTATCAGCTAAGATAGTATTTCGTAAAATAGTATCAATAACCATTTTTGCAAAATGATCTGCTTTCTTTCTATAGTCTTTAACCCAGTTTGGGTCACCAAACTTTTCAATTGGGAAAATTTGATAAATTATATCTACAACTTCTCCAGTGACAATTTCAACTGTAACTGACAAGTCAACTTCCTCGTATCCTTTTGCATCAGGATCATCCATGTTTTGCTCTTTCCAACGATATGTCGCAAAAATTCTATCAGCATACATGTCCATTTCAAATGCTTTTTTGAGACCATCATGAACTGATTTTATCTCAGCGACTTCTTCAAGTTTAATTGGTAATCTGTATAGTCCAAGTTTGAATCCATGTAATGGATATACACCACGTTTTGCAGTGGGGGCTTCCATTGACCATACTCGATCTTTTAGAAGTAGCGACATCTGTCTCTTGTGAAGTGATTTTATTTAAAAAGGTTATCAGTCGTCATCGTCAGGGCATGTGAGTTCTCGCAGTTCGGTGTACTTTTTTTCCATATCTTCTGCATGCACCACTACTTGTGAGAGATCATAAGATGTCTTTGGAAAATACCATCTTATTGGCACCCGATGCCCAATTCCATCCATATCATGGATCATGCCTTTGTCAGCTTTTACGTTAATTTTTTCATCAACAGATGTTTCTTTAATTTCAAGACCTCGTTTTGTTTTGTCTTCCATAACAATGTCAGATTCTCCGTCTTTGATAAAATAAAAAGTACCTTTCTTTAGAACAGGAAGGTCTAGAAGCAATTTATTTTTCCACAGGATTTCCTATCATGTTTCCCCATTCAGTCCAAGAACCATCATAGTTTCGGACCTTTGGATAACCAAGAAGGTATTTCAGTACAAACCAACTGTGTGAAGAACGCTCTCCAATTCTACAGTAACAAATTACATCTTTGTCAGGAGTGACACCTTTTGGTTCATAATTTTGTCTTAATTCCTCAACTGTTTTGAATGTACCATCAGCATCATTTACTGCAGTAGCCCAGGGAATATTGTTTGCATGAGGAATATGTCCACCTCTTTGTGCATGCTCCATAGGATATTCTGGAGGAGCAGTGATTTGACCTGTGAATTCTGCAGGAGATCTTACATCCACCATAACAGTGTCTTCTTTTCCTAATGCACGACTAACATCAAATAGATATGCACGTAATCCTTCATCAGGAGGTTGTGCAACATATTTTGTTGCAGTTATTTGAGGTTCACCAGTAGTGTAATCTTTATTTTCTAATTCCCATTTTTTTCTTCCACCATTCATAATTTTTAAATTTTCATGTCCGTAGATTTTAAAAACCCAGAAAACAAATGCGGCAAACCAGTTGTTAAAGTCACCATAAAGAATTACTTCAGTATCTGCAGTAATTCCATTTTTTGACATTAATGCTTCAAATTCTTTTTTGCTAATTATATCTCGTGTAACAGGATCATTAATGTCACGTTTCCACCAGATTAGTGTGGCACCGTTAATGTGACCTTTTTGATAACCGTTTACTGGATCATAATCAACCTCAACTAATTTTCTATTTTCATTAGGAGGATTTTGGAATACCCATTCGGTATCAACTAAAACTTCAGGATGTGCGTAACTCATAATGGATAGAAATCTATATTCATACTTATTTGTTTTTCCAAAAAATGCAAAAAATATCATTTTTAAGTAAATAGAATTCAGAAGAACTGATTGAAACTACAAAAAGTGGCCATAGTAAGCAAGGTAGGATCCAAGGATTCAGAGAAAGTCGCCAAAGATGTTGCAAAAAAGTTTTTAGCAAAAAAATCCAAAGTGTATACAATTTCTCCAATTGAGGTTGAAGATGCAACACAGTTTGAAACTCTAGAGGAATTAAAAAATGAAACACTAGATTTGGTGATTACACTTGGAGGTGACGGGACCACACTTCGAGTTTTTAGGAATTTAGAAAATGAAACACCGATTTTAACAATTAATGTGGGAGGGAATAGAGGAATCTTGGCAGAAATCACCATTGAAGAAATCGATGATGCAATTGAACAGATTTTAAAAGACAATTTCTTCTTAGATAAAAGAACAAGAGTTGTTGCATCTTGTGGAGGAAAAGAATTTCCTCCAGCATTAAATGAAATTTACATTTCAAGAACAAATTTGACTAAAACTGCAAGTATAGAAATTAAATTTCAAGATGATACAGTAACGCAAAAAATGGACGGAGTCATTATTGCAACACCTAGTGGATCAACAGGGCATTCATTTTCATTAGGAGGTCCAATTTTACATGAAAGTTTAGATGTTTTAATTATCACACCAGTTGCACCGGTATATAGATTGGCATCATTGGTTGTCCCTGATGAAAAAATCCAAATTACTTGTTCGCATGATTGTAATATTGCAATGGATGCACAAGTTGTAAAAACAGCAGGATATGAGGAACCAATTATCATAAAAAAATACAAAAAACCAGCAGTCTTTCTAAGATTAAAGAAAAGAGGGCTAAGACAGATGAGTAAGCTTGGATTTTAGAATTTTAGATGCTAGTGCGTTTTATGCAGGAGTGCCTTTTAGATCATCAGAGGATTGTTTTACAACATCACTAGTTTATGATGAGATTAAACACATAAAGAAAAATCATGATGCGTTGGGAACTTTACTTGAGACAAACAGATTAAAAATCAGAGAGCCAGATTCAGAGTCAACTAAAAGAGCAATTCAAGCATCCAAAGAAACAGGAGATTTTCCGCAATTATCAAAGCAAGACATTTCAATTATTGCATTATGTATTGAAACAGAGGGTCAAATAATCAGCGATGATTTTGCAATTTCAAACGTTGCTAAGAATTTAGGTTTGAAAATCCTCCCAATCATGACAAATGGGATTGCGGATGTGGGGAAATGGGTCCATTATTGTCCAGGATGTAAAACCAATCACTCAAGAGGAACAGCGTGTCCTGCATGTGGAACTCCATTGAAAAGAAAATTGCTCAAATAATTAGTTGAATAAAATTTTCCAATATCAGAACATTTGAATTCAGTCATTTTTTTGAAAATATTTATGAATCATGCAATGTTTTTTGATTAGAATTTTTTAGATGTTTACTTTTAGTATCTAAGACTTTTTTTATCTTCTTGGCCCTTGCCTCCCCTAAACCCTCAACTTTTGCAAGTTCGGCAGTTGTTGCAGTAAAAACTTTAAGAGGAGTTCCAAATTTTTCAAGCATTCTTACTGCAAATTTTTCTCCAACTCCAGGGAGACTGCAAAGAGATGAAAGTTGTTGTCGTTCCAAGTCAGAAGATTTTTTGATTTTTTTCAAGTAAGGCCCTTTTGGAGTATCTTTCCTTGAGCACATCGATACCAATAATTTTGCGGTATGAGTTGCACTAGGTGTTGGGATTACAGGAATTTTAAAATCCAAAACTACCGTGGATATTGCACCATAAAATATCAAAGGGTTTTCTGTAATTTCTTCAATCTCATCAACATTTCCCTCCATTAAGACAATGGGATGTTCAAAGTGTTCTTTTAGTCTTTCACATTGATCAAAGAGTCGCCCATCAAAAACAGATGCCATCAAGTCACGGATGCTTTTTCTCTCCACAATAGTTTCAGGGGCAACAATGTAATCTCCAATAGGAAGTGTTTTCATCTCCAAGTTCAGTCCAATTGATTTTAAAAGATCAGGAATTCCACTTTTTCGTTCTCTTTCATCTACGATTATTCTTAGATCTTCTAATTTCACAAATAGTGTCGGTATAGATTGTTAATATCTTATATGAAATGACTGAAAAATTATTTTCTCGGATTATCTTCAACCGGAGGAGATTTTGGAGGAGCATTTGAAGAGCCACCCTTCATCATTTCAGTGATTTTTGTTTCTTGTTCTTTTAGAGTTTCTTTTAGACGAGTTTCTTGTTTTTCAAGAACAGTGGAACGTGTTTTTACCATCTCGATTCGTTCTTCCAATTCGTCGATTAATTCTTGTTTTTTTGATTTAATCAAAACAGTACCAGCTTGTTTAAAGACGGTATCACCATCGGCAACTTTTCTTAATTCTTCAAGAGCTTTTTCAGTTTCTGCTTTTTCAATTTCTAGATGTTGTTTTTGAGTCATTACTGATTGTAAGCTTTGTTGGGAATGTTGTAATTTCATTAGCTGTTCTTGAAGCCATGGAGGCATTTGTCCTGCTGACATGTTTGATCAAAAAGTTTGTTTCATTATATCTTTACCGATTCGATTGAATCATAGCTGGCCTGAATTAATCGGAGTGTAGAATTTAGGTTTGCTCTAAGATGTGTGATTTGATCAGTTTCTACTGAAATGATAATTTTTTTGTCAAAGGTTATCTGGGTTTTTACAGGATTTTCAGGATAAAACTCATTGTCAGCATTTACAGAATCAAAAATTGCTTTTGACTTGTCTTTTGCATCAACGGTAATTTTTGCACTAAAGTTGGACGTCATATGCGGTTCCAGCTACTTTATAGCTGCACTTTTTGCAAGACCAAATTCCTACGGCATCTCTACCAAATGTTTGTGAACCACATTCAGGACAAGTTCTTTTTTCTTTTAGTTGGAGGTGGATTTTTGTATATTGTTTTCTAAGTTTAATTCCATAACGAGCCCCTAGTCCTTTAAGAGATTTTTTTGCTTTTGCCATTTTATTGACTGTCCTTTTGGGCTTCTTTTAATTTTTCTCTTATTTTTGCGCCTACCTTGACAGAGATTTCACCACATTGATTAATTTCATCCTGTGTAAAGCCATCGCTGCCTCCTTTTTGTAGAGCACAAATATTTCCATCAGAATCAGTTGTAATTGTAACACGGGCATCCATGCTTTCCCATTCATCGCCATTTGGATCAACTATGATATAGGTTCCAATTTTGCCCATAGTGACAGATACAGGGATTGTTGTAATCGGTAAAGGAGTTTCTTCACCTTCAGCTAGAACAGGTGAATCATCAGTCCAATTCCATTTAGGGGTTTTAGATGTAAGAAGTGCAGCCGTAGTAGCATATGAGCATGCATCAAATAGATTTCCATCATAATCAACTACAACATTATCTGCAAAGACTCCAATTACGGATTTGTCTTTTTCAATTACTAATTGAGAGACGTCCACCATATGACTTTCTCTAATTCCTCTATCTACAACTCTTGCCAATTCAATTACAGGAGGTTGCGGAGGTCCAGTTTCAACAGTAGGATGAGATAATGGTAAAAGCTCAGCTGTACAAATGAAAAGTCCTTTGTCACCAGTATCTGGGAAAGGTCTATCAGGTTGAATTTTAACTCCACATATTACTTCAGTATCACCAAGGAAAACTCTTGCAGAACCGTTTGCTTTAGGAATTGCATTAGTTTCAATTTTAATTTCACGTGCTTCATCAAATGCACGTCCATCAACTCTTTTTCCTTGTTCTAATAGTTCAAGAATTTGTGTTCTCTTTAGTTGGTCAATAACAGAAGTAGAAGTCAATTTTAATCATCTCCCTTTCCAAAGTATTTGTCATGTAGTGCTTTCTTTTGTAATTCATAAACAAGTTCACAGCCTTTAACTCCAACATCAACACATTTCTTGTATTCTTCAGGAGTTAGAACACCATCTAATTGCAATAATGTAATTTTCTTGAGACTTGGCATGTAACCAATTGGCATATCCGCTTGTCCTGCTTGATCTTCTTCATTGTTAACATCAAGAATTACAGTATCTGCGACTTTACCTGCGGCAATTGCTGCAACCATATCTCTCATTGGAATTCCTGCATCAGCTAATGCAACAGATGCTGCTGTAAGTGCAGCACATCTAGTTCCACCATCAGCTTGTAATACTTCAATAAACACATCAACTGCAGTTCTTGGGAATTTATCTAACATTACTGCAGGTTCTAGTGCTTCTTTGATTACTTTGGATATTTCAATTTCTCTTCTTGATGGAGCAGGATTCTTTCTTTCACCAACAGAGAATGGCTCCATATGATATCTAACTCGCAAAATTCCTGTATCAGTATCTGACATGTGTTTTGGATGTACGTCTCTTGGACCAAATACACCAACTAAGATTTTGTTATCACCAAATTCAATATAAGCAGAACCGTCAGCATTTTTTAGTCCACCGGCTCTAATCATGATTCGTCGCGGTTCGTCTACTTTACGACCATCACAACGAATACCATTTTCGTCCAATAGGACCATTGTTGCGTCTCTTCCGCCCATTATGATTCATCTTCCTTTATTTCTAACATTTCTTTCACTTGATCAGTTAAATTAGCAACATGTGCTTTTTCATTAATCATTTCGATTGCCTTTTTAGCCTTTAATAATCCCTCGGGCGTCTCACATGAAACTACAACCCAGCCATTCTGACCTATAGTCACAGCAGCATTAGTTGCCATCTCAATCATCTGAATCATACTGCCTCTCTTTCCAATTAGTCTTGGAACTTTGCTAGGAGAGATTTTCACCAAGTCACCAGAATCAATTTTTCCCAAATCTCTATCAGAAATTGTTACCAATGGATCTCGGGTTCTGTCAAAATTGGCGATTCTGGCAGCTACCAAGTCACCAGATTTTAGTTTGGAGGTTAGTTCATCTGCATGAGCAGAAAAATCCCTTCCAAATACATCCTGAGCAGGTAAAAATCCAACATAGCATGAATTGATATCCAATTCCCAAGACAATGAAGAATGAGAAATTACTTTTCCAATTACTAGATCATTAATTTTAGGAATGTATTTTCCAGTTAATGGGATCACTCTAACAGAGTCATCATAAATTTCAGATATCCCAATAGTGGTAGAAATGATCTTATTTCCGTCTAAAATTACATTTTGTTCAGGTCTAAATGGTCCAGTAGTTACTACATCGCCAGGAATTACGTATTTTCTCTTGTTATCCATTATGAAACTACCTCAACTGTGGCAGAGCCCTTTGTTATAGAACCTAATCTATCTATCACATTTGGCCTTGCTGCAGCGGGTATTTCAAGTATTGCTTTTAGTGAACCATTATTTTGCCATTCTTCTTTGTTTAGAGTTCCAACTGATTTTAGAACAGCATATGATTGAGATGCAAACTGCGCAGGGACAACAATTTCAAGTTTTAGACTTTCAGATTTTAGAGCAATGATAGAACGCAAATTTTCAACAATATCTTTTACCTGTTCATCTACTGTTTTGTGAGGATCAATTGAAACTCTGGTATCTTTCATAGCCTGCTCAATTCTGAGTGGAGGATGTGGAAGATGAGTCCTAGGATCCACATATGTTCTAGCAATAAATGTCACAATCTGTTTTTTCTTCTCTTCAATCATTTTTCGTCTTTGATCAGTTGTGAGATTTAGATCACCTTTCTTGAGAATAATTTCTGCAATTTCAGTGGGATCTTCAGTTTTGAAAGCATGTAGTAATTTTTCAGCAGCAGGTCTTGTTCCTTTACTTGCATCAGTGTAAATTTCATCAGACACCAAGATTGCTGAAATGTCCTTTTTCTTACCCAAGCGATAATCAAGTGCAGGGTCAGGCTTTACCATTATCTCAAATTTTTCCCCTTCAAAGGAATATCGGACCAGTGTATAATCTGCCATTTCTAAAATAGTTATGAGTATTTGCTATTTATCTATACGTAAAACTAGCTAGATTTTTATGTGGACTTTGAAGATTTTGTTCAAGATTTGTCATCCTTAGATGTAGTTAGTAAAGATAATCAAAAGATTGCAGTAAAACTTAGGGGTATTCCATTACAATATGCAAATGCATTAAGACGTGTATGCCTCAACGGTGTTCCAGTATTTGCCATCGATACAGTAGACATTATTGAAAATTCCTCCGTATTGCCAGACGAGGGTTTGGCTCACAGATTAGGACTCATTCCATTAACTACA
>NZ_JAOULD010000093.1 GCF_029882185.1 Candidatus Nitrosopumilus sp.
TTACTGCCACGCCTGCTGCATGTGCATCTACAGCAATTTTCCTTCGAGAGTATTTTTCTCCTTCAGAATATTTTGTATATTCAACTCCCAAATCATTTAACAAATCAAAAACACCAAAAACTACAGCTGATACCCTTTTTCCATACGATGCAATGTTATACGTGTTGACTACTCCTTCAGCAGATTCAATAGAAGGAATGATTTGAATTGGCTTTAGTTTTTTGGCTTTCTCTAGACCAGATAGAATTTTTTCAATTTTTTTCATCTCTTTAACATTATTCACTTTGGGGATTACAATTCCATCAATTCCTTTTTGGACAATTTCTTTAAGATCTGCAAGAATTTTATTAGAACTCGGAGAATTAGTTCTAATAAAAATTGAAGATTTGTATAATTTTCTAGATTTTAATGCAGTTTTGATTAGTTTTCGTGCATTAGATTTTTCATTATCTGGAACAGAATCTTCTAGATCAAAACATACAATGTCAGCCTGAAAGCTTTTAGCTTTTTTTAGGAATCTGGAATTGTTTCCAGGTACAAAAATGAGACTGCGAAAAAGCTGAGTCATTAAATGACTAGGCGCCCTCTGGCTTCATCAAGATTTTACCAAAGAGTCCTTTTCCGGTTAACATCTTTGTATGAGCCTCAGCTGCTTGCTCAAATGTGTAAGTTGAGTCAACTGCAGCTTTAATCTTACCTTGACCCATCCAATACAAACCTTGATCAAGTTCAGCTTTAGTTCCTTGTGTTGAACCTAAGATGTTAGTTCCTTTGAAGAATATGTGTCTTAGATCTATGTTTGCATCATATCCGGTAGTTGCTCCACATGAAACTAGCGTTGCGCCATATTTGAGAAGGGTTAATTGTTTGTTAAAGTGGGTTTGACCAATATGATCAAATGCAACATCGATTCCAGGTGCTTCACCTTTTGTTTTTGCAATTTCTTTAGAAATCTTAAAGACTTCTTTTTGCCAATCGTCTTTTCTATGATCAACTGCATAATCTGCACCTAATTCTCTACATTTGTCTAGTTTGTCTGGACTTGCAGTTGCAATAACATCACAGTTATACAATTTGGCAATTTGAATACCAAAGCTTCCAACTCCAGAACCTCCTCCCATAATTAGAACAGTTTGTCCAGGAGTAATTTTGGCTCTGCCAACTAGCATATGCCAAGAAGTAAGAAGTGTCATGGATGCTGCTGCTGCATCATCATATGAAACTCCCTCAGGAATTTTTGATACATTAACTTCGGGTAAATGGATTTGTTCAGAGTATGCACCCCACAAAGGTCCAGTTTGGAAACCCCAAACTTGTCTTTTGACACAATCAAATTCTCTTCCATCTGTACATGCTTTACAAACTCTGCATGCAAGATTAGAATGAGAAACTACCCTATCTCCAACTTTGAAATTTGTTACATCTTCACCTACGGCGATTACATCTCCAGCTACATCAGAACCAGAAACATGTGGAAGAGGAACTGCTACTGGAACTCCTCTCATTCCCCAAATATCATTATAATTTAGGGCAGATGCTTTATTGGTAAAAATTACCTCATCTGATTTTGGTTTTGGGTCATCTATATCCTGGACTTTGAGGATTTTAGCATAATTATCATCTGGCGCATATTCATTGTATACAACGGCTTTCATGTATTAACAAAATTTGTTTCTAAATTTATATTTTTTCTATATTATACTCGATTTATCTTGAAATCACGTTTAGGTTGTTGTGCAGAGAGCAAAATTTGCTTTAATTGATCGTCATTTATCTGCCCAGGGATCTTTCCTTGAGTTGCCATTCCAATGAGATATTGTTCTACCATTTCAGATAACTCAGGTTTTACCATTTTGATGTTATTTAGCCTCATTCTAGCTTCAGGAGTTAGAATTTGTTTTAGGATTTGTTCTTTTTGTGCAGCTAATTCATGATTTGTGTTATCAACGGGAGATTCATTAGATTCTGGAAAACTCATTTTGTATCTAAGAATATACTTTCAATTGTGGATTTTCAACAATTAGTTCTTTAAGAATTTCTGTTGATAATCTATCTAGTTTTTGCATTCCTTGTTTAGAAATTATACGTCCCTTCTTCTCAACTTTTTCTACATATCCAAGTTTCTCCAAACCTTGAATTGCATTTCTGATAATTGCACCGCCTGCATCTTTATGATGGGCAGCTCCATATCCAGAAGGTTTGCCACCGCCATAATCATTTCTTAAAGCATTAATTCCAATTGGACCATTAAGGTAAATTTTTCTCATAATTGAAGCGCATCTAGTATGCCACCATTCCCTATCTTGTGGAGGTTTATCTGCATGAGCTCCAGTTTTAACAAATGGAACCCAAGAAGGTGCAGGAATGTCTTCATTTTTTAGAGCTGAAGATAGTCTTTTAATCAATATGTCTGCTGGTACATCATAGACCTTTGCCATAGA
>NZ_JAOULD010000014.1 GCF_029882185.1 Candidatus Nitrosopumilus sp.
ATCCAAAGCATGTAAGACATTGTAAGTGCAGTTGCAACAAGACCCAAACCAAATGTTACAGCTCTAATTGTTGATCCTTCTTCAATGGCAGTTTCTAATGCACCGTAAAAAAGAATCCATTCGCCCATGAAACCACTTGTTGGTGGAACACCCATTATTGTTAATGCACCAATTACTGCACATACGGCAGTGATTGGCATCTTTCCTGCTAATCCTCCTAATTTTGAAATGCTTCTAGTTCCGACTTTAATAATAATAATTCCTGCCATCATGAAGAGAATGCCTTTTCCAATTCCGTGTGTCACATACATCATCTCTGCACCTGATAAACCAAGTGAAGACATTGAACCAATTCCAAACAAAAGATAACCCATCTGGCTGATACTAGAATATGCTAAAAGACGTTTCAGATCATCTTGCATTAAAGCCATTGCACCACCATAAATCATGGTAACAAGGCCCCAGATATGGAACCAAATTGAGAGCTCTGCATATGTTAAAGGCAAGAATTCTACAATTAATCTAAAAAGACCATAAGCTCCAATTCCAATCATTGCTGGAGACAATAATGCACTGATTGGTGTAGGTGCTGAACCATGGACATATGGAAGCCAAACATGGAACATGAAAACTGCCAGTTTAACTCCAAGTCCTATAGAAATTGCGACAGCAGAGTACATTGCAATATCAGCTGGAATTTCAGATTCGTTGATATCTGCAAAGTCAAAACTACCAAGAGTCAATCCTATCATCAAGAATCCCAATAGTAAAACAACTGCACCTGCGTGAGTCCAAAACAAGAACATTAAACCAATCTTTCTTCTTGGACCATCACCCCAGAGAGCAACCAAGAAGAAACCTGGAATCAACATCACTTCAAAGAAAATATAAAATTCAATCAAATTGGTGGAAAGAACTGTTCCAAGCATACCCATTGCAAAGACAAGGTATAGTGCAAAGTAAAGGCCAGATTTAGCATTAACATAATCTGATAGAGAGGATGATTCTACAATTGATGTTTGGCCGCTACCAGAAGTATTTAGTTTCTTTTCTTCTTCAAATTGCTCGTGGAATTTGTGAATCATATATGGTTTTGAGTAAAGTGCCAAGATTGTGGATAGCACATAAATGATGATTGCAAATGGTGATGCCAATCCATCCAATAAGAAACCAAATTCGCCGAACTGTTCAGTCCATGGATAATGTTCTTCTACTGTTCCAGATAGTGCTGCATTAATTACAAGGATTGTTGTGTACAACAGAATTGCAAATGTAAACCACATTGCAGGAGTTGGTCCTACTTTTCTTCCAATGATGTAAGCTACTGGTGATAAGAGTAATGGCAAGAAAACTGCCTGTAATAATGCGTATTCCATTATCCTTTCAAGCTCCTAAAGTCTGCAATATCGACATTTTGATACATGCGGTAAGCGACAATGATTAATGATAATCCAACTGCAACTTCTGCTGCGGCAATTGCAATTGAAAATAATGCCATAGTTTGACCACCACTATGAGGTAAAAATCTACCAAAAGCAACAATGTTCAAGTTTGCGGCATTGATGATTATTTCAACTGCAAATAACATTCGGATAAAATTACGTTTAACTGCGAGTCCATAGATTCCTATGCCGAGCAAGGCAACAGATACCAAAGTGAAATCAACTAGCTCGCTGGTCATTCTCCACATCCTCTCGTTTGGCTAAAACTAGTGCACCAGTAACAGAACCTGCCAAAAGCAACCCCATGAGAATTAATGCAGGCCAATAATATGTTACGAAGTCAGTTCCTATATCTCTAAAGTCAGTAGCAGGCTCATCAGTAGTTATGGTCTTGATTCCTGAATCCAAGAATACAGCTCCTAAAGATACCATAACTACAAGCATCAAACCAATACCTGCAAATTTTCTTCTCTTATCTTCAATTTTTTTGAAAATTAATTCTCTCTTAACTAACATTACAGTAAACAAGATCAAGACAGCGATTGAACCAACGTATACTGCTAATTGGAATAATGCAACAAATGGTGCATCAAGCAAGAAAAAGAATCCAGCGATTCCTCCTAAAGTCCCCATCAGAGCAATAGAACCATAAATTAATGATCTTAATTCTAGTGCAGCAATTGCTGAACCAATTGTAATCACTGCTAGTGCAAGAAAAGCAGCATCAGCCATGTGTTGCACCTCTATCAGATATTTGGATTTCACTATCCTGTGCAACATATGGTTTTACTTGAAGTTGTGCAGGAGTGTAAATCAAACCTTCTTTTGAAAATGAGGATAACTCATAATCATTTGTCATGTAAAGTGCATAAAATGGACATGCATCTACACAAAGACCACAGAAGACACATTTTCCATAATCAATTTGTGGCATGATTGATTTTTTATTTTGTTTTTGCTCTTCTGGAACTTTTACCATTGCAATAGCTTCTGCAACACCTTCACATGCAATTGAGCATAATTGACAACCAGTACAATGATCATGAAACAACATATGTCGTCCTTTTAATCCTGCAATTCCAACACCTGTCGAAGGATCAAATTGATATCCATCACCCACAAACTTTAATTTCTCCTCAGGATAACGTAGTGTAAATCGTTTAGTAGCAATATGTTTAATTCCTGAATTTAATGCTCGAATAATACCAGTTGCGGTTCCCATTATTGTAATCCTCCTGGCCCTAACACTCCAGCGTAAAGCAAGCCAAGTGCAATAAAGATGTTAATGAATGCCAATCCAATTAATTTGGTCCATCCAAGATTCAATAACATATCAACTCTAATTCTTGGGAATACACCTCTTGGTAACAAGATGAAGAATATGACACCAACGGTTTTTAGAACAAACCAAAGAGTACCATTAAGCATCTCTTGAGTAAATAATGGCAATCCAGGGAATGGTCCTGCAACAATAGGGCCCATTTCAATTCCCTTTTCAAGAAGTTCTGCTGGGAATGGAGGAACGATCATTGGACCATTCCATCCACCCAGGAAAAGTACAACAAATAATCCTGCAAACGCATATAGTTTGAGATAAGTTCCTAATTGAACAAGTCCATACATCATTCCAGATAATTCAGTTAGCCATCCTGCTACAATCTCACTTTCTGCCTCTGGTAGATCAAATGGAATTCTTTCCAACTCAGCAAGCATTGTGATAAAGAATACAATTGCACCTACTGGTAAAAATACAATCCATGGGAAACTAGACTGACTAGCAGCAATCTCAGACAAATTAAGTGAACCAGTTAACATTACTACACCTAACAAAGACAGGATCAGTGGGATTTCAAATGAAACCATTTGGAATAATGCCCTGATACCACCAATGAATGGGAATTTACTGTTTGCAGACCATGCAGACAGGATTGTAATAATTGGGAAGAATCCAATTACTGCAAATACTCCAAGTAATCCCATCTCTACATCTGCAACTACCCAACCAGGAGCGACAGGAATGAATGCAACAAATGCTGCGGCAGTTGCAACAAACAATACAGGTGCAGCCCAGAAAATAGGTTTATCAGCTTTTGCCGGAATGATAATTTCTTTTGAGATTAATTTTAGACCATCACCCATTAATTGTAAAATACCTTCTAATTTTCCACAATAGAAAGGACCAACTCTTAATTGTAATTTTGCAAGCATTTTTCTTTCAATAAAGATTGTTCCTGCTGCAATTAATGCTGCAAATCCAAATCCAGGAAATGCCATAACTCTAAAGATATCAGTTGCCATGAATGCTTTAACAATTGGAAGAATACGAGACGGATCCGCTATCCAAGTTAATGCAAGAAATGGTGTAAGTAATTCACCATCGATTACTGGCATTTCAATTACAAATAGAACCATCATAATTGCAGGAAGACCAATAAGGACTACAATGAAAATAATCCAAAATACATTATCAAGTAAAGATTTGATAAATTCACTTAGTTTGAAATTTGGTGCAATAACTGACATTTATCGGTCTGCCTCCACTGGCCAATAATTAAGACTCCAATAAACTGATGGCATATTACCTAGTTTTTCGCCTCTTAGAAGATTTGGTAAAGCAATTAGATTTCTAAAGGAAGGAACACTCAACTTTACTCTATATGGTTCTGTTTTAGCATCAGAGACGATATAGCAACCCAAAGATCCTCTGCCAGATTCTACACGTTTGTAAACAGATTCAAGTCCCTTTGTTTTTGGATTTGGTTTTAGTTTAACTCGTACAGATCCTGACTTTGGCATTTTTTGTAATGCTTGTCGGATAATGTTACAGCTTTCCATCATATCAAGCCATGGAATTCTAGATCTAGCATAAGAATCTCCTTCCTTCATTACATTAGTATGAACATCTAATTCATCATAGACATCATATGGTTCTTTAACTCTAAGATCATAATCAACACCACTAGCACGAAGTACAGAACCTGTTGTTCCGTATCTGATTGCATCTTGTCTTGATAAAATACCCGTATCTCTAGTTCTTGAAATTAGAATAGGGTTATCGTAAAACACTGCAGCATATTCTTTGATACGTTTTTCAAAATAGTTGACTTGACGTAGACAAACATCTTCAAAGTTTGGCGGTAAGTCATTTCTAACGCCACCTGGAACAAAGTGTGCATGTGTTACTCTAGCACCCGTCATTTTTTCCATAAGATCAATCAGTAATTCACGATCTCCTGCAGGCCACATGAACATTGTAGAATGTCCCAAAAAGATACCATAGATTGCAAGCCAATACATGATGTAAATACATCGATTAAGTTCAGATGCAATTACTCTAACATATTTTGCACGTTCAGGAACTTCAATTCCAAGAAGTTCTTCTGCACCCAAGACATATGGATATAATACATTACATGAATCGTGAATTACAGGTCTTTCCAAGTGAGGAATGTTTGTAATGTAATTTCTATACTCGGCCATTTTTTCTTCTCCACGATGAACATAGCCTGGATCAGGATCACATGCAACAATATAATCACCATCAATTTGTACAATAATTCTCATATGTCCAGAACCTGGATGTTGTGGTCCGACATTAAGAGTCATGATTCTCTCATCAACTTTTTGGAGTGCTAATCCAGGAGGTAATTCTACAGTCATCTCTATCTTCCTTTTATTGCAAAGTCCTTTCTAAGTGGTGGTAAATCTGCCCAGTCTTCTGGCAAAAGTAATCGTCTGTTATCAGGATGACCTTCAAAGAAAACTCCAAACATTTCAAAAACTTCCCTTTCATGAAATTCAACACTATAAAACACATCTCTAAGAGTTGGAAGTTTTGTTGCATCATTGCCAGGAATTGGATGTGTTTCTCTTGGAGCTCTAGTAGCTAAAACTAGAATTTGTCTTGCCAATGATGAATCAGTGTAAGATCCTATATGATAAACAACCTCAATTTCATTGTCTTGGGGGTAATCGACTCCTGAAACAGACTCTACATGATCATAATTTAATCCATCACGAATAAATTCAGCAACATCATGAACACTTTCTCGTCCAACATTAATTCTGACTCTATCTTCTTTTACAAATCCAACTTCAACTTTGTCACCGAACTTTTCAACAATTTTATCAGAAATACTCTTTTCAAATGCAGGTAACTCTACAGGTGCAGGTTTCTTTGCTGCAGGTTTAGGAGGAGTTTGTGTTTTAGGTTTTGCATCTGCAGGAGGATTTTCAGTTTCAGTACTCATTATACAAACTTCCTAGCCTTCATTCTCTTGATTTTTTCTTGCAATAACATGCATCCTTGAATGAGAGTTTCAGGTCTAGGTGGGCAACCCGGAACATACACATCAACTGGGATAACTCCATCAATTCCCGGAAGTACATTGTATGAATCAAAATACAAACCTCCAGTAATTGCACAAGCTCCCATAGCAATTACATATTTTGGTTCTGGCATTTGATCATAAACTAATCTAAGACGTGGTGCCATTTTTCTTGTGATAGTTCCTTGAACAACTACAAGATCACATTGTCTTAATGAACCAAATGCTTCAATAATACCAAATCTTTCAACATCATATCTAGGACTTGATGCTGCACCAAATTCTACACTGCAACAAGCTGTTTCAATGTGTACAGGCCAGAGGGACCAAATTCTACCCCAATTAATGGCATAGCCCAATGGTTTATCAATTGCTTTTTCTAAAATATCTCCGAGTTTTCCTACAAAGACATTTGCATTTTCTGGTGTCACTAAATCTTTAAGCAATCTTATCCCCTACCCTCGTAAATACAATTTATATAAAAAACTACCATATCCTTCGTCTCCCTGATTGATACAATGCAAATGCCATAGCACCAAACATGATTGCTAAAAAGCCCATCATAGGTAAAGTTGCAATCTTTGGAATTTCTAAAAGTGCACTTCCCCATGCATACAAGAAAATTGCCATTACATCAAATACTACAAACATCAGAATATACGGATAATATTGCATCATAAAATGAGTTCTTCCTTCTCCAGAAGGGACTTGACCACATTCCATTGGCAAAAATTTTACTGGATTACTTCTTTTTCGAGGAGAAATCATTCTAGAAATTACTAGAGCTGGAGCCATTGCTACTATACCAAACGCAAACATCAATACAACGGTACTGTAATTGCCCGCTAATTCCCCGACCAATTTAGCTTTTCACTCCAATTTTTGTATAAAAAGGTATGTTTCATTTTTAGGATCAGATTTGAAAAAAATAACTTTTGAAAAGAACTTAATAGGATAACACCAGATTGCGATCATGGCATTAAATGTAGGAGATATTGCCCCCAATTTTGAACTTCCAGACACAGAATTGAAAATGCGGACTCTGGAGGAATTCAAAGGAGGTAAAATTGTCTTATCGTTCATAGTAGCAGCAAGCTCTCCTGTTTGTGAAGTAGAACTTTGTACATTTAGAGACTCTTGGAAAGAAATTTCTAATACGGGTGCCAAAATTGTAGCGATTAGTAATGATGGTCCATTTGCAAACAAAGCTTTTGCAGAAAAACATAACTTTAGCTTCCCATTATTAGCTGATTATACAAGTAAAACAATAAGAGATTATGATGTTTTGATGCCAGATTTACTACACATCAAAGATTACAATGCAGCAAAACGTTCTGTTTTCATAATTAATGAAGATGGAAAAATTGGTTACAGATGGGTTTCAGAAGATCCTCTAAAAGAACCAAACTATGAAGAAATTAAAAATTTCTTGAAATAAAAAATTATTCTATTTCAGCAACAACGTCGCCTTTAGCCACAGTTGCTGTTTCTTTGACTTTAATTGTTTTTACAATTCCGTCTTTATGTGATTTAATAGCAACCTGCATTTTCATAGACTCCAAAGTACAGATCACATCTCCTTTCTTTACCGAGTCACCTTCTGTAATAGATATTGATACAACCTTGCCAGGAATTTGACTTTTCAAAGCTAGTTGTGCATCACCTGCACCACCGCCACCTGAATTTTTGTAAACAACTTCATCAAAGTGAATATGTAAATTTAGTGTGATAGGAACATTGTCAATTACAATATTCATTTCATTTGTAGATTGTTCAAGATATTTTGCTTTGTGATATTTGTTATCTAAAATAAATTCAATTCCTTTAGAATTCATTGAAATGATTTTTAAATTATGTTCGTTATCATTGATCTTAATTACATAATCGTTGTTGCCAAGATTCTCAACTATCTTCCCGTCGAATGATTTTTCAATATCTTGTATTTTATAATTCATTTATCATCAGTCCAGTTTGTATTTCCAATTAGAGTTATTTGCAGTGCTGGTTTGTGCTCTACTCTTAAAGTATTCAGAATGAATGATTGCAGCAGCCAGTGCAGCCTCACTTTTTTCTTCTTTTTCTTTTTTGAGATCTTCAGTTAATCTATCAATTATTCCATAACGTTTTAGGAAATCTGTTGAAAGTTGACCATTCTTGTACTCTTCAGTATTTAGAATTGTTTTGTAAAGAGGAATTGATGTTTCTACACCTTGAACATACATGTCATTTAATGCAGTAAGCATTCGTGTCCTAGATTCTTCAAATGTAGGTCCCCATGTACAGAGTTTTGCCATTAATGAATCATAAAATGGAGATACCGTACATCCAGGATAGAGATAAGTATCACATCTAACATTTGGTCCTGCAGGAATTGTCACGTCTGGAACAGGCCCGGTTGAAGGTGCAAAGTCCAAAAATGTATCTTCTGCATTAATTCTACATTCAATTGCATAGCCATTCATCTTTAGATCTTTTTGTTTGAATGGAAGTGGTTCTCCGTTTGCAATATCAATTTGTAATTTAACAAAGTCTAATCCTGAAACCATTTCACTGATAGGATGTTCTACTTGAAGTCTTGCGTTAATTTCAATAAAATAAAATTCTCCATTATCAGCTCGCAAAAATTCTGCTGTACCGAGATTAGTGTAATCAACGGCTTCTGCAGCTTTGACAACTAATTCACCAATTTCTTCTCGTTTTGCGTTATCTACTACGGGAGATGGAGTTTGTTCAATTAGTTTTTGATTTCGTCTTTGAATAGAGCATTCTCTCTCAAATATATGTACAGCGTTACCATGATGATCCCTACACATTTGATATTCAATGTGTCTTGTTTTTTCTAGAAATTTTTCAACAATGATTGCAGATTTTCCAACAGCAGAAATAGATTCCGAGGTTACTGTTTCAAAACCTTCTTGTAATTCTTTATCATTAGTCACTAGTCTAATTCCACGTCCTCCACCACCATAGACAGATTTCAACAGAACAGGGTAACCAATTTCATTTGCAATTTTTTCTGCTTCATCTGCATTAGATACCAATCCCGGACTTCCAGGTACTGTTGGAACTTTAGCTTTTAACATTGCAGCTTTGCATTCCATCTTATCACCACAGAGATTCATTGAATCAGCAGATGGACCAATGAAATTAATTTTATGTTTCTCACACAATCTTGCAAAGTCATCATTTTCAGAAAGGAAACCATAACCTGGATGTACTGCATCAGTTCCTGATTTGAGCATCACTTCAAGGATTTTATCTTGATTAAGATATGATTTTGCAGGTGCAGCTTCTCCTATATGATATGCTTCGGTTGCTTGTTTAACATGCATGGAATTATAATCTTCATCAGAATACACAGCAACTGTTTTGATTCCTAATGCTTTGCATGTTCTAATAACACGTAAAGCAATTTCTCCTCTATTTGCGATAAGTACTTTTTCAATCATCGTTAATCACAGGTTGATATTTCCATGTTTTCTTGGCAATTGTTTTACTCTTTTGTTTTCAAGCATTTCAAGTGCTTTAATCAACATAGGTCTCGTTTCAGCAGGATCAATTACATTATCTACGGTTCCGTGAGATGCTGCAACATAAGGATTTTCGAATTTTTCTGCAAATTCATCAATCAATTGTTTTTTTAGGGCTTCAGCATCATCGGCTTCATTAAGATCTTTTCTATACATAATTTTTACAGCAGCTTCACCGCCAAGGACGGCACATCTTGCAGTGGGCCATGCATAATTGATGTCAGTTCTGAGATTCTTACTTCCCATTGCAATGTAAGCACCACCATATGCCTTTCCAATTACTAGGGTAATTCTTGGAACAGTTGCTTCACAGTATGCATAAAGCAATTTGCTACCATGTCTAATGATACCATTATGTTCTTGGTTAGAACCAGGCATGTATCCAGGAGTATCTACTAGAGTTATTATCGGAATATTAAATGAATCACAAAATCGAATGAAACGTGCTGCTTTGTTTGATGAATCAATATCAAGTGCACCTGCAAGATGAATGGGTTGATTTGCAACAATTCCAACAACTTTACCATTTAATCTGCCATAACCTACAACAATATTTGGTGCAAACAGTTCATGAACTTCAAAGAATTCATGATTATCAACAATTGAATTAATGATTTCTTTCATATCATATGGTTGTAAAGGATTTTCTGGAATGATATTGATCAAGTTGTGATCCATTCTATTTGGATCATCATCAGTTTGAATTTTTGGCGGGGCTTCAGTATTATTTTGAGGGAGATATGAAATCAGTTTTTTGATATAATCCATACATTCGTATTCGTTTTGTGCAACAAAATGTGCAACTCCACTTTTTGAGCCATGTGTCATTGCTCCACCAAGATCATCAAATGAAATCTCTTCTCCTAACACAGTCTTGACTACATCAGGACCTGTAACAAACATTGTTCCTACTTTATCAACCATAATTACAAAGTCAGTCATTGCAGGAGAATATACAGATCCACCTGCTGATGGACCAATACTTGCAGTAATTTGTGGAATTACACCTGATGCAAGTTGATTATGATAAAAGATATCTGCAAAACCATCTAGACTCATTATTCCTTCCTGAATTCTAGCTCCGCCAGAATCCATTATTCCAATTATTGGACACCCTGTTTGAACAGCATGATCCATTAGTTTAGTGATTTTTTTAGCTCCCATCTGACTTAGTGTTCCACCAAGTACAGTGAAATCATATGCAAAAACAAAGATCTGTCTTCCATGGACATTCCCATAACCGCCAACTACTCCATCAGTAAAGAATTTCTTTTTCTGCATATCATACTCATGATAATGATGGGTAGTCAATGGATCAATTTCAGTAAAAGTGCCTTCATCAAGTAAAAGATTGATTCTCTCACGAGCAGTTAATTTTCCTTTTTCGTGTTGAGCCTTGATTCGATCTTGACCCCCACCTTGTAAGGATGTATTATTTTTTTTAGCATATCCTTCAATCTTTTCAGAATGCACGGTATTCTACAACAACAGGGTTCCTATATTAATTTAGTTTCAGCATTCCAACATATGAAAATTTTATAAAAAATCAACGATCGTTAGTTTTTTTATAATTTCAAGTGTTAAGAAGTGAAAATTTCTTATTAACATATTTTTGATAAGCGTCAAAAGCATCCTTTTCTTCGCTGCATTTCTTACAGATACATAATTGAGAAACGTTTGGAATATCGCAATTTTCCTGAAATTCACATTGATCACATCCTGCAGGACCTCCACATACAATGCATTGTAGTTCGTTAATTTGGGCACATTTTTCATGTTTCACACCCAATCCTTTCGCCCAAAGACCAATTTCATTGACAGGTATTTTTTCATTACAAACTATACATGTGCCGGGAAATTTCATTGGGATTTTCCTCCAGCTCATTTTAATAGTTCAATCTCCTTTTCTATAAGATCACCAAAAGTTTCTTCCAATTCCAGTTCTAGAGTTTTGTTTTTTATGCACAATAAAACAAAGGGTAAACACAAGGTCACAAAAGAACTAGAAGACAGATGAAGTTTTTTTGCCATAATGGATGACAGTGATTTGATTTTTGCACCATCCCAGCGTATTCGGTTTAGTAAAGGCCATGATAAATTGTATTGAGCATATCTAATCCTATCATCATTTTGATATAATTTTATTAAAATATCATTCAGGTATCGAAGTAATCTCCAATTCTGAGTTTTCATTATTCTTCCATAAAGCATGTCAGATTCAGATATTATCTCTAAATATTTTGCAAGTGTGTGAGGATTTAACTCACTTGTGATAATGCTAGAATAAAATGCATTAATTTTTTCTCTAGGATCAATTTGCATTGAATATAGAACGATTCTGGCCTCTTCAATTGAATTTGCTTTAAAGAAAGCATTCACTCCATCTTCAACGTTGATGTTTTCAAATGTGGTTTCGGTTTGAGGATTAAATCCAGTTACGAAAGATTGCGTAAGATTGATCATTGACCGGATATCACCTTTTGATTTAGTAATAACTTTGATTATTGAGCCAGGACTTAGTTTTGCGTTTTGTTTTTTTAAAATATTTTCAAGATATACTCGTAATAGTCGTGGCGGTATTTTTTTGAATTGAATTGTTTTTACAACTTTTTTAATACTTTTCATTTTGTCAGAAATATCATTGTTTGCTGCAAGAACAATTGGGACTGTGGGTTCCTTTAGAATATCCACTAATGCCGATGCTCCTCCATAATCACCACGACCATGAATTCCATCAACTTCATCGACAAAAATCATTGGGGTCCCCATGACGCTAACATTTGCCAGAACAGGCGTAAGAATTTCATTAATTCTTGATTTGCTTCTAACATCACTTGCGTTTAATCCAATCATATCATATCCAAATTGTTTGGCAACAAGATATGCAATGGTAGTTTTTCCTATCCCCGGAGGTCCAACTAAAAGCAATGGCTTTGTGCCCTTTTTCCATTTGACAAACCATTCAGTAATTGCAGCTCGTGCTTCTTCGTTTCCTACCATATCAGAAATTGTCTGAGGTCTATATTTTTCGGACCACATCAAAATAATCACTTGGGAAGTTTAGATTGATACTCTGACCATTTATTGGCTTTTTGTAGTTTATTGTACCAGTATTGATTATAATGTTCTACAGTCAGAAATAAGAATTCCAAAAATTCCTTATGAGAAAAATTCTCTGGCAATAATTCAAGTGTTAGTCTTGCATCTTGCAAATACAAATTACTTTTTTCTAGAGTAACATCAAATCCTTTTTTCACATCATTGGCCAACAAGGAATAGTATAGCGGCCAGGAAGGGATTTTTACAAAACCATTTTTGATAGAGTCTTCAATTTCATTTCCACAGCCAACTCCTTCGGCAGCTCTTGCCATGCCCAAATAGAAGATTTCACCTAGAGGTCTTTCTGCTAAAGCCATGTTTCTTCCAGCAGTTCCCATGACTGCACGGTATTTTTTATAAGACAGAGTCATTTCTTCTTCAGTAATTTCTGTGGGTTTTGATTTTAGTTTTTCATCTAAATATTGTCCAATTCTTGCATCTTCAAATCCTGCTTCAAATTCTTTTAGAACATGTTCACCGCCTTTAGAGATTTTATCTCTGGCTAATTTCAAAATGTACGGATTCATCAGTTTGTAATCATCAAGAAATTCCAAATCTTCATCTTTATCTACAATTCTATCCATTGGTTCGCTTAGATCTATTGCGAGAATATGTCCTTCAACAACATCTTGTTTTAATTGAGGATCATCTCTTCCAGAATATTCTGCTGCTGCATCAAATAATCCATTAAAAACAGGAAATGTCATTTTAACAAAATTTGAATTCAAAATTCGATTTACCCGATCTTGCATTACTTCAAGACTTTCCAATTTTGATTTTATAGGCTCGATTTCAGATGCATTTAGTATGATTTCGCTGGAGCCGACTTCATTACCAAATGCTTGTTGAGTAGCATTTGGATTTGTATCAGATTTGATTTCATCAAGTAATCCTTTTGCAAATCTTTCTGCAAAGTTTGGGAATTGATTTTCTGTTTCTTCTTTGTATTTGTTAAATAATTTGTAACCTTTAGATTTGAATAGAGCTTGTTTCATAATTTGCTTTCCAGGTTTTGTACTCATCAAAGATTCTTTACTGATAACTGATTGATCTTTTCCACTCACAAACGTTAAGCTTCTTTATTGTTATTTATGCTTTCAAACTAAATTTTTTCTTCACTTAAATTACGAGCGACTGGTTTGATAATATGGAAATAATAGAAATTCTCCGTGAAGCTTCACAGAAAATTTATGAAAATGTAAAAGATCTTGCAGGAACAGATGATGCAGCAGGAGATTTTGGTATTGGTGCTGGAGGAGACATTTCAAGGAACATAGACATAATTGCAGAAAAGACAGTTTTGGATTATCTAAAAAAAAATAATTTTGAATGTATAGTATTAGGTGAAGAATGTGGACGAGTGGAACTATCAAGCAAACCAAAAGGCTTTGTTATAATGGATGCAGTTGATGGTTCTGCAAATGCAGTTAGAGGAGTTCCCTTTTTTTGTAGCTCATTAGCTTTTGCATCTGAAGACAAACTCAGTTCAGTTACAGACGGTGTGATTACAAATCTGACAAATGGGGAAATGTATTGGGCATCAAAAAACAAGGGAGCATTTTTTAAAAATAAGCAAATCAAAGTTCATAAAAAAAATCCAATTTACAAAATTGTTGGAATTAACACATCAGGAGCATCCATTGACTTGATGACCAGATTAAATCCAATATATGAAAATTATGAGCACACTAGACATTTTGGAGCAAATGCACTTGAAATGGCAATGTTTGCAAGAGGACTAATGGATATTTTTATTGATTTAAGGAAGAAAATTAGAATTCAAGACATTGCTGCAGGTTACGTCATTGTCAAAGAAGCAGAAGGTATTCTGTTAGATGAAAATTTGAATCAGCTTGATGCAAATCTAAGTTATGAAACAAGAGTTTCTTTTATTGCAGCTGCAAATCAAGAAATTCTTGATGAAATAATGTCAAAAATAGACAAATGAGTTTTTGGAATAAAAATTGGAAAGAAGCAGTAGTTTGATTGTTTATTTGACATTCTAGTGTTTTTGATAGATCTTTTGCCTTTTATGTTAAGAGAAATATATTTAACCAAAGTCAGGAAAAAGCTTCTTGTATGGTCACTGAGATAAAAGCAAAGGTCATCTATAGGGAATTGCTTAAAGAAGATCTTGTAATCATCAGACTCGTTCCAGAGAAAGGAATGCCAGAATACAAAACGGGTCAATTTTTGACGATAGGACTTCCAATTCCTGCAGAGAAAAAAATTGTCAGAAGAGCATATTCTATTGCATCACATGCAGAAAACAGAGATTATTTTGAATTTGTAATTAGGTGGGTAAGAAAACCACTTCCAGGTCGTGTAACTACTGAATTGTTTTATCTCAGTGTGGGCGATGAAGTTTTTCTTGGTGAACCAACTGGAGCTGCATTACAAATTAGTGATAAACTACCAAATGGGCAAAAAGACAATAGAAGAGTGATTTGTGTAGGTGGAGGTACAGGATTAGCGCCATTTATTGCATTTGCAAAACATTTTCACGATACTAATGATAAACGAGAAGTGATTGTTCTTCATGGCGCAAGTTATGTTGATGAATTAAGCTACAAACGGTTATTGACAGACTTGGAAATGGAGAGTGAGAAAAGGGGAAGAGACCAATGGAATTTTAGATATAGAGCTGCAATCAGCAGACCAAGAGAATTTTTCAACAGATCATGGAATGGTCACGTAGGCAGAGTTGAATCATTTTTCCAACCAAATAAGAAATCAGGACTGTCACCTGTGGAAGAAATGGTAGGTGAAGAACTAACTCCAGAAAACACAATTATCTACATTTGTGGTTATCAAGGAACAATTGATGGAGTGATTGAATATCTAGGACCAAAAGGATTCGTTACTGAGCATGAGAAGAAACCTGATGGAAGTTTTGGAATCAAGTTTGAATCATATGGATAAAAAAAATCCAAAATATTACCATAAATTTCATTTTGTATTGATTCTTAAAAGAAATTCTCTATTATTCGCAAATACCTGTGGATTTTTATATTGATTGTTTTTCACCAAAGTATGGCAAAACTCAAGTGCAATGATTATGGATTTGAGTGTGATTTTGTATCAGAGGGAGAAATGGAATCAGTTATTGATGAATTTAAAAAGCACACTGATGAAGAACACGGAATAGATTATTCTAAAGAAGCCATCATGCAATTTCTTTTAAGAAAACAAGGAGTATAGAAAATTTAAGCATCCAATCTTTTCATTCTGGCAGATAAAACTGGGAGTTCTTTTTCGATGATTTTTTCTACTGCAGGAACAATTCCTGCTCTAGCTTTTACACTTTCTTCAAAAATTTCTGCAATCTGATCTCTAAACAGTAATTTAATTCCAGGAAGTGCAGTGATTCCTTCATCAACAGTTCTTGGTTCAGACAAATCTATGACCAATGTGCCTTTTTTCTTTTCCTCCATTACTAATCGAATTCTCTCATAAGTGATCAAGAAATAATCAGAGGTTGTTGCAACTAAAATAATATCATATTTATCAAATCCTGCCAATACATCATTGAAATCTACAGGGTTTCCACCAAGAATTGTTGAAAAGCCAGTAGCACGTTCTAAACTGCGGCTTGTAACATCAAAAGCAATTCCTTTTTTGCTCATAGTTTTTGCAAGCATTGCAGCAGATTCACCAGTGCCAATTACCAATACTTTCTTTTTTGAATCAAGGCCTGCTTTTTCATCAACTACCTTCATTGCAACATCTCCTAATGAAACAACATCTTTTGCAATACCTGTTGTATCCCTCATTCGAGCGGCTAATCTAATAACACGATCAAATAATTTATTGAGAATCTTTCCAGATGTGCCAGCACTCTTTGCATCAGACGCTGCCTTTACAATATCATCAAAAACACTTTGCCAACCAACAACTAATGAATCCAATCCAGATGCCAATCTTAAAAGATGTAAGTAGACATCATCTCCTTTGTAAACCTCAAGTGTTTGATCAAAATGATCAATGTCAATTTGTTCTAATGAAGACAAAGATACCCAGGTATCTTGAATTTGATTTAATACCAATGCTTTGCCTTCTGGTCTTCTAGCATCTGGAGAATCATCAGTTTCAACATTACTTACTGTAAATATTTCAACTCTAGTTTCGGTTTGGATGATAACACATTCCTCAACACCAGGTATTTTTTTAAATTCTGCACATGCAGCAGGAACGTCTTTGAAAGTAAATTTTGATAATGTATGGATTGGAACATTTTTGAAAGTTACTCGCGCATTTATTACATCAAAAAATACTTGACTCAAACCATTCACCTATTATGCTTTAATTTTATCCCGCCCGCCTTTAGCTGTCCTAAAAACATTCATACCAATATAATAATTTTCATGCAATGATTCCAAGTAAGTAATTTCATTTTCCGTATCTTTAATTTCTTTTTGAGTTGCAGTAGGATCATTTTTTAATTGTTCAAGTTTCTGTTTAGATTCCTCTAAAAATGAGTCAACCCCACGTTCATAATTTGAAAGACCTGCATATTCTGGACTAAGAACATGTTCAGGAATATATTTTGGAGTTTGATCACGAAATATCTCTGCTTGTCGAGTAAGAGATTCCTGTTCATCTGCTGAAAGAATTGGTCGTGGAAAACGGTCTTGTTTATCTAACCAAAATTCAGGCTCACCCATTTCCCGTCTAAAAATTTCTTCGCCTTGTCTCTTAAAGGTGAAATCAGATTTGGCAGCTGCTTCTGCTTTTACTTCAGATGCAATGGCTTTGTATTCTTCTTCAGCTGCTGCTTCTGCTTCTGCTTTTGCGGCTTCTGCTTTTGCAAGTGCTTCTTTAACTGCAAGTTCTGCGTCTTCAGCTGCCTTAGCTGCAGCTTCTGCTTTCAAAATTGCATTTTCAGCAGCTTTTGCTTCTTCAGCCTCTTTTACATCCTCAGCTGCTTTAGCATCTTTAATTGCCTTTTCTGCTTTTTCAGCTGCTTTTGTTGCCTCTTCTGCTTTGGCAACTGTTTCTTCTGGAATATTATTTTCAATTTTGTCTGGAGATGCTTTATCAGATGTTGAATCATTGGTTGATTTTGTTTCGACTCCAGATTCTTTCTTCTCTTCAGACAACAAATTTCACTCAAATTCCCTGAATTTTAATATTCTTGTGAGATTCATCTCGGAATCCATCATAGTTCAATAATTTTTCTAAAAATCTAATTCTGATCGGTTGTCAAACGGTTTTCCGTTAATGTGATAGAGATAATGGCGCCCTCGGCGGGATTTGAACACGCGTCTCAGCCGTGACAGGGCCGAATTCTAGACCGGGCTATACTACAAGGGCACAAATTCTTTGAGTCAAATTGCCAGATTAAAAGTTTCTGTCAGAACAAAATATTTTGTAAAAGACTAAATTATACAGTTAAGGCATTTTTTACGAGGGTCTATGGCGCAGCCAGGTAGCGCACCGGACTTTTAATCCGGTTGTCAAGGGTCCGAATCCCTTTAGACCCGCTCTCTTTTACTTTATTCATTCAATTATTGCATTGATCTGTTTTGTTAATTCATCAATCGACGTATTGACTTTATTTTCTCTTTTAGAGACATCAATTCTATATTGATTAATTTTCTTAGTTCTATCAGATATCATTCGTTTTTGCTCATCATATCCTGATGAACCAAAAGAGGTTCTGTCCTTTAATGAAGAAACAACAGTTGTAGAAGAAATAATGTTTGAAACAATTTTAGGATCAACTTTTGTACCATTGACTGATTTTTCAATTTCAGACATAGTCAATTTTGACATGGGTTTTTTTGAGATATGAGCTAATTGAACTAAAGTTCCTGAAATTTTATGGGTTACCCTAAACGGAATTCCTTCTTGAACTAATTTCTCAGCAACGTCTAAGGCTATGAGATTGCTTGATTCAGTTACTTTTTTCATTTGTTTTTCATTTACTTTCAAAGTTAGTAGAATTGATTTTAAGATTAATAATGCACTGATAGATATTTTTGATGTTGACCAGATAGAGGATTTTATTTGTTGTAAATCACGTCCATATCCAGATGCCAATCCTTTAACTGTAGTTAGGATTGCAGTTAGATTTCCAATTATTTCTGCAGTTTTACCTCGGGTTAATTCTAAAATATCAGGGTTCTTTTTTTGAGGCATCACACTTGAAGGAGATGTAAATTCGTCTGAGAGTTCAATAAAAGAAAATTCAGATGTTGACCAAATTACAAAGTCTTCAGATATTTTGCTTAGATTAGTCATCATAATAGAAAGCATTGCAACATATTCTGCTACAAAGTCACGTGTACTTGTAGCATCAATAGAATTTTCAACAATACCATCAAAACCCAACATCTTTGCGGTACTATGTCTGTCAATAGGAATACTTGTCCCCCCTACAGGTCCTGCACCTAATGGACTCTGATTGATTCGCTCAAAAGTCCCATACAATCTTTCAAAATCTCTAGTTAGGACATCAGCATGTGCTAAAAGATAATGTGAAAAAAGACCAGCTTGAGCTTGTTGAAGATGAGTATAAAGAGGCATGATTGTTTTTTGATGATTTTTAGCCACAGATACCATGGCTTCAACAGTATCTAAGAGACAATTACATATGATGTTGATATCATCTCTAATTTTCATTCTAATGTCTAAAACAACTTGATCATTACGAGATCTTGCAGTGTGCATTTTCCCACCGCTTGCCATTCCGGCTTTCTTGATTACTAATGATTCAATTAATTCATGAATATCTTCAGCTCCAGAGGATGTATCAAATTTTTCATTTTTTAAATTCTCTAATGCGGATAAGATTTTTTTTGCATCATTTTTTGAAATGATATTTTT
The DNA here is from genome assembly GCF_029882185.1 of Candidatus Nitrosopumilus sp. Taxonomy (GTDB): domain Archaea; phylum Thermoproteota; class Nitrososphaeria; order Nitrososphaerales; family Nitrosopumilaceae; genus Nitrosopumilus. The sequence goes on from NZ_JAOULD010000014.1 coordinate 19,228, forward strand.
TTGAAACAACATTAGAGCATGCGCTTGACTACCAAGAATATCATACAGCGCAATTTCAGAATCATCATTTACAGATGAAACATAATCTAAAGTAATATCACTCAAATCAGTACCAAGACGAGAACGATACATTACCTAAGGTTCTATAATGGTTATATATAGCAACAATGGTTTTCACGACATGAGCCAAGATATCAAACAGATGCGAGTGAAAATATTTGACGAGTTATCAAAGATTGTGGATCCAGAAATTAACACATCAATTGTAGAACTTGAATTAATTGATGAGGTTGATATCAACGATAGCAATGTCAAAGTGGATTTACATCTTACAAGTCCATTCTGTCCAGCAGTATTTGGTTTTAAGATCTGTCAAGATGTTCATGACAATCTGCTAAAAGTAGATGGTGTAGAGGATGTTAAAGTAAATGTTTCAAACCACTTTATGGCTGAACAGATTAACAATCAAGTAAACAACAGTCCAAAACCAAAAAAATTAGGTTAGCTTCTAAAACCTAACATATATCCTCGCAGTAGTTGAATTCCCATTGCAGGATCAACTCCTTTTGGACATACTTGACTACAAGAACCAGCAAAATGACATCTCCAGATTCCATGAGAATCATCTATGATTTTTAATCTAGAATCTTTTCCTTTATCTCTGCTATCAGCAACGTATCGATATGCTTGAGCTAATGCTTGAGGACCAACAAATGAAGAGTCAGTTGCCATTGTGGGACATGCAGAATTGCATAAACCACATTTAATGCAGTTGGCAAATTGGATATATTGTTCAACTTCTTCTGGAGATTGCAAGAATTCTTTTTCATTAGATTCTATTTCAGTATCATCACGAATTAGATATGGTTTGATTTTTTGATGAGTGTCAAATAATTTTTCAAACTTTACAGCCAAATCACGAATGATTGGAAAATTGTTCATTGGTTCGACTGTAACAACATCAGAGTTTAATTCACTAATTTTTGTAAAACATGCCAATCTAGGTTTTCCATTGATTATCATTCCACATGAACCGCAAGTTGCTTGTCTGCAAGAGTATCTTACACCAACTGAATGATCATGATGTTTTTTGACATCTAAGATTGCTTCAAGAACAGTTGTCCATTTCTCATATGAAACTGAAAATTCCATAAATCCACTTGACTCGTCATGTTCTGGATTGAATCTAGAAATTCTAAGTGTGATTAATTTTGATGTTGGTGAAGTTTGCTCGTTTGAAATGCTAGATACTTGGGCCATTTCTATACCATCCCCATGTTAGTCATAATAATTGTTCTTGAACCATATGCTATTAATCCAATCATTGCTGCAAGACAACCATACGAGACTGCTTTTTCATAAATTCGTCCTTGTTTTAATTCCAGTAAGATCACTCTTAGCCCATTAAATCCATGTACAGATAATAAAATTAAGATCAATTCTAACATTGCAGCATATGGAATGAATTTGTAATTTGCGAGTACATTTTCATATTCTAAGGATTCTGCAAAGCCCTGTGTAAGACGCATCAAAATATGAACTGCTACTAGGGCTACAGCTGCCAAAGCAGTGCCATAGTGAATTTTCATTATTGTGCTTTCTCTCATATTATTCACCAAACATTACCGCCAAACCGTACATCATTGCAATTGCAGCTAAAAGGATTGCAGAGTATATTCCTATTTTGTGTCTGTAATTTTGGGATGCTGGCTCGTAAGGATAATCAGGTCTTGCAGGTTTTCCTACACCGATTCCTCCATGTCCTAACATTACTCTAATTCCATTTACAGTGTGAAATACACACATTGCAATTACAATTGCCAAAACAAGATGCCCTTCTGTGGTTTGAGTCAATTCAAGAAACTCATTCCAACCAACTTGTCCTCTCAGAATATTACTTGTTTCATAAATATGACCTACAAAATATGCCAGCAATCCCAATCCACTTAGTCTCATTAACCAATATGCAACACGTTCAATTCCATATCGTGTAGGATTGGCCATTCCCTTGATACCTTCTCTATGTTCATCTTTAGACATTAGTACTTCCTCTCCACAGGTTGATATTTAGTAATTGTAACTGGATGTGTTTTCATGATTGGACCATTTGGATCATAATATGCAAGAGTGTGATGTAAAAAGTTAGCATCATCACGCTTTGGAAAATCAGTCCTTGCATGTGCGCCACGAGATTCTTTTCGGTTGATTGCACCAAGCAAAACAATTTCTGCTACTCTAAACATAGAATCAAGCTCCATTACATTTGCAAAATTAGTATTGTATTCTTTTGCTTTATCATCAACATGCTTCCAAGTTTGTTGTTTTAATTCACGAATTTTCTTTAGCCCTTCAACAAGATTTGTTTCATTTTTGTAGACATATGCTTTTTCATTCATAGTATCAGTTAATTGCTGTCTAATTTCATATGGATTAACATCACCGTTTCCTCTAAAGATTCCATCGTAGATTCTCTTCTCCTCAGCAGCAACCAAATGATGAGGCCAAGGATTTGATGATTCATTCTTTTGAATATAGTCAATTGCCAATTCACCTGTAATTTTACCCCAAACGATACATTCTGAGGTAGAATTTGCACCTAAACGATTAGAGCCATGAACACTGTTACAGGCAGCCTCACCTGCAGCCCAAACTCCTTGTATTTCAGTAGCACCGTCAATATCTGTATGTAATCCTCCCATCATGTAATGACAAACAGGTCTGATGTCAAGTAAATCCTGAGCAGGATCTTGACCTGAAAATTTAATTGAAATTTCTCTAATTCCACCTAATTTTTCTTTAATTTTTTCATCACCAAGATGTCGTAAGTCTAGCTTCATGCAATCAACACCAGTTTCATGTTTGAATCCACGTCCTTCTTGAATTTCAGTCATTATTGATCTTGATACAATGTCACGTGGAGCTAATTCCATTTTACCTGCTGCATATGTTTTCATAAATCTCTCTCCCTTATTGTTAAGCAGATATCCTCCTTCACCTCTTGCACCCTCTGTAATTAAAATTCCAGATGGCAAAATCCCTGTAGGATGGAATTGTACAAATTCCATATCTTTGAGTGCCATACCTGCACGTAATCCCATATCTAATCCATCAGGAGTTGAAGATAGTGCATAAGTAGAAAAGCTGTATAATCTTCCAGCACCGCCGGTTGCAATAATGAGAGCTTTGCCTTTGATTGTGTAAAATGTTCCAGAGCCTAATTCAATTGCAGTAACTCCCATGAATCGTTTTCCATCATGAATAATTGATGTAACAAACCATTCGTTAAGATATTCGATATTTTCAAATTTTTGACATGTATCATACAAAGTTTGCATTTCAAAGAAACCAACTTTATCTGATGCATATGTTGCTCTAGGAAAACTATAACCACCGAAATTTCTTTGATCAATTCTACCATCATCTCTTCTAGACCATGGCATTCCCCAATGATCTAACTGACGGATTTCTTGTGGCATTTCAACACATAGTCTTTCAGCTACGTCTTGGTCTGCAAGAAAATCACTTCCTTTTACAGTATCATAAACATGAGATTCAATTGTATCGCCTTCATCTTCAAAAAGAACTGCGGCAGTTCCACCTTCTGCTGAAACAGAATGAGAACGCATTACTTGTACTTTTGAAACAATTCCAATTTTGAGATGAGGCCCTTTTTTGGCTGCAGCAATAGCTGCTCTCAAACCTGCAAGTCCAGAACCACAAATAATCAAATCAAATTCAAGTGAATCTACCATTTTTCAGTCAGACTTGCTTTAAGCGGGATAAATATGTAGTAATTGCTGGGTTTAATCCAAAATATTAAAATATATCACTAGTGATATCACTAGTGATGATCTCAGAGTGGTTTCAAAGAGTAGGAAGCTCAATCCCTAGAGGATTTTCAAGATATTTTATTTTAGAATTATTGAAAAAAATGCCACATACTGGAAAGGAAATAATCGATTATGCAATAGAGCAAAGTAATGGCATTTGGAAACCATCACCTGGATTGATTTATCCGTTGTTAGGAAGATTACTAGATGAAGGGCTCATTGAAGAAACTAAAGATGGAAAATATCAACTAACAAAGAAAGGGAAGGACACAGCAAATGATGTTGATAAAGTAAACGATATTGTTAAGAAACAATTAGAAGTTCTATTCAGACTAGGTAATGTAGGAAGATTTGTTGCAATAGATCTATTGGAAAAGATTTCTGCCATGGGATCTATTCTTAGCTCTAATTTTGCTAATATGACTGACGAGGAGACAAAAAAATACAAACAATTTCTGGAATCAGAATTAAAAAAGATTCAAGAAAAAGACGTAAAGAAAAAAGGTAAAGAGATCAAGATCGAATAAAAAATTCTTACAAAAATAACGCTAATTAAAATCATAAATAATTCATTCAAAAGATAAATTTATGAAAAATTTGAAAAGCATGTTAAAATCAAAAAAACCACTTGTAATTCCTGGTGTTTATGATGCACTTGGTGCAAAAATTGCTCAAAAAGTGGGATTTAATGCCATGTTTCAAACAGGATATGGTACATCTGCAGCATTATTTGGAATGCCAGATTATGGATTTATAGGAGCTGCAGAAACTGTAGATAATGCAAGAAGGATTTGCAGAGCAGTGTCAGTTCCAGTGATTGTTGATTCAGATACAGGATATGGTAATGCATTAAGCGTATGGAAGTTAGTTAAGGAATTAGAATCAGCAGGAGCATCAGGTATTTTTTTAGAGGATCAAAAATGGCCTAAGCGATGCGGGCATATGCAAGGAAAAGATGTTGTATCTCAAGAAGAATATACAGAAAAATTGTCAGCTGCTATGGATGCAAGAGAAAGCAAAGATTTCTTCATTGTTGCAAGAACAGATGCAAGAGCAACCAAAGGACTAGATGAAGCAATACAAAGAGGGAAACAAAATAAGAAGACAGGTGCAGATGCAGTTTTTGTTGAGGCTCCAAGATCAATAGAAGAGATGAAAAAAATAGGCAAGGAGATCAATGCTCCATTAGTTGCAAACATGATTGAGGGAGGAGCTACACCATTAAGCTCTGCTGAAACATTAAGCAAAATGGGATTCAATATTATTTTGTATCCATTGTCAGTTTTGTATGCAAATGCATTTGCAACAATGAATATCCTACAAGAGTTAAAGAATGCAGGAAACACATCAAAGTACAAACAAAAAGTTGTAAATTTTGATCAGTTTAATGACTTAGTTGAACTTTCAAAGTTTAGAAAAATGGAAAAAAGATACGAAAAGTTAAAGAAATGATAAAATAAAAAATTTCAAGTAAAGTACAGTTAACTTGTATTTCTCTTTACTTCAATTTCTATTGTTGAAACGTTTCTTGTTCTACCGTCTTGTGACTCTAATGATTCTGAGCCAATTTTTATTTCTCCTATAGAGTAGCCTGCATTTTCTGTCTTTCTTGCAATGATTTGAGCTACATCGACAGCACGTCCAATGCTGAGTCCTCTAGCTTTGATGTTGACGGATGGTAAGTTTGCCAATTGAATTAGCGTTGATGTGACATATGCCATCAAGGGTTTCTTACCAATGAATACGGTGTCTCTTGTTTCAGTTGACATACGAATTTTGGTATTTAAGGATAATTTAAAGCTAAAAGGACATTTTCTAATTAAATGAAAAAATTTTGAAAAATTTGAACCATTATTAACTAGAAACAAGGAATTTGAATTAAGGTTGGAAAATATTTTAAAAGTTTTAGAATTGGGAAGTGCTGGAGAAAAAATCAAAATTTTAGAAACTTTGAATGATGTCAATAATCCAGAGATTTTAGAAAAAATAATTTCAAAATTGGATGATGATAATGTCGAAGTTAGAGGAGAAGCGTTTAGTGCACTACTATTAAATAAAAATAAAATTTCAGATTTTTTAATACATAGTTTGAATGCATCAAATAAGAACATCAGAGGTTTTGTATCACTAGTATTAGCAAATAGAAACGAAACATCATCTATTCCTGAAATAATCAAATTAACAAAAGACGAACGTTCAATGGTCAGATCATGTGCAATAGGAGCATTAGGATATCTAAAAGCGAAAGAATCTAAAGACATTTTCATAGATGCATTATCAGACTCTAACATAGAAGTAAAGAAAAGTGCATTACAGGCAATTATTGATCTAAAAATTATAGTTTCAAAAGAAAAAATCAATGAATGTTTTAAAGAAAAAGATTCTGAAATTGAAAAAATGGTTTCATTGATAAAAAAATAAGTGGACCGGAAGGGATTTGAACCCTCGATCCGATGCATGCCATGCACCTATCCTACCGGACTAGACGACCGGCCCAACTAATCAGAAATACTGATTGAACTACATTTTTAAAATTGGTTATTAACGTTTAGCGATCTAAAATATAATCTAGTAATGAAATTAACACAATATATTTAAAGTCTAAAATCATGGTTGAATCGTTATGGTAGTAGATAACAAAGCAACTGTCACTTATGTACAGTTATTGAAAGAAGACCTAGTAATTATTAGATTGGTTCCAAAAGATGGTCCTGTCCCAGAATACAAGGCTGGTCAATTCATTACATTGGGATTACCAAACCCTGTAGAAAATGGAAAAATTGTTAGAAGGGCATATTCAATTGCATCACATCCAGAAAATAGAGATTATGTAGAGTTAGTTATCAGATGGGTAAGAAAACCACTACCTGGAAGATTAACTACACAAATTTTCAATATCAAAGAAGGAGATGAAATCCTTTGGTTAAAACCAACAGGTAGAGCTTTATTGATTAATGAAGAATTCACAAATGGTGAAAAAGACAACAGACGAATTGTCTGCATTGGTGGAGGAACAGGTTTGGCACCATTTGTAAGCTTTGCACAACATCTTCATGATTCTGGAGATAAACGAGAGATCATAGTATTGCACGGAGCAAGTTATGTTGATGAATTAAGCTATAAAGATTTGCTAACTAATCTTGAAAATGAAAGTATTGCAAGAGGTAAGGATCAATGGAATTTTAGATACAGGGCTGCAATTAGTAGACCACAAGAATGGTTTAACAGATCATGGGCAGGTCAAGTAGGAAGAGTTGAAACATTTCTAAGACCAAAAGACAGCGGATTATCCTCATTAGAAGAATTAATCGGAGATAAGATCACAAAAGAAAACACAATTTTCTATGTTTGTGGATGGCAAGGAACTATTGATGGCGTGATGGACTTTTTGAATCCTAAAGGTTTTGTTACCGAGCACGATAAACGTGAAGACGGAAGCTTTGAAGTCAAATACGAATCATACGGATAGAATTTTTTAAAAATCAATCATTGAAATATGAGAATTTATTAGATAATGCAAATTGGTTACAGCACTATATCTTGCACATCTAAATCCAGTGACAAATGCACATATTGAAATTATTAAAGAATTAAAAAAACAGGCAGATATTGTCAAGGTCATGCCAGTTGTTTTCAAGGATGGTGACAGAGAAATTAACAGTAAGAGCTTCCCATTTAATTTTGAAGCTAGAAAAAAAATGTTAGAAGTAATTTTTGGAGATTCAATTAAAATTACAGATGATTACTCTTTTCAAGCACCATTCAAAAAATATTTGCCGCCGTTAGTAAGAAGAAAGTCATGGAAATTGAGAAAACAAATTCTTGGTGGTATTGAAGGAGATTATTTTTCTTATACTGGAGATAAGGCTGAAGGATACATGCTGAAAATGTATAGATTAAGACCAAAAATAGGGGAGAGAAAATCGCTTTCAGCAACATCAGTTAAAGAAAAATTGTATGATGCAGCACTTGGAAAAAAATCATCATGGAAAGAAGATGTTCCTGAAGAGATTATCAATATCATAGAGGAGGAATGGAAAACAGTCGAAAAATTTGCTAACGAGGAAGATCAAACCACAAGAATTGTAGGAATGAAATTTCCCAAAGAAGGATATTCAAAATAGATTAATACATAGCAAATAAAAGTCTCCCATGACACTTCCACTTTCAAAATATGTCTGGTTTGATGGAAAGTATGTTCTTACAGAAAAAGCTCTAGTCCCAATTACAACACATGCAATCCATTACGGAACATCAATCTTTGAAGGAATAAGAGCATATTGGAATGGAAAAAATCTCAACATATTCAGACTCGATGAGCATGTAAAACGATTTAGAAGATCAGGACAATTTTACAATATTTCACTCAATTTTTCAGATAAGGAAATTACTGATGCAATAATTGGAATATGTAAAAAAAATAAAATAAAAAAATCTTGTTACATTAGACCGTTTTATTTTGTAGGTGAATATGGGATTAACCTGTATGTAACTGAAAAAGCTCCAACATCTGTTGCAATCTTTACATTTCCTTTTGGAAACTTGTTTAACAAAAACGGAATAAATGCGGGTGTTGTATCTTGGAAGAAATTTTCAGACGCATCAACACCGCCACAAGCAAAAATGGGAGGAAACTATCTAAATTCCATTATTGCCACACAAGAAGCAAAACGAAATGGATTTGATGAAGCAATATTGCTTGATCATAATGGAAATGTCAGTGAAGCACCGGGAGAGAATATTTTCATAGTAAGAAATGGTCAATTAGTTACGCCATCACTTGCATCATCAGCATTAGAAGGAATAACGCGTGATGCAGTAATCAAAATTGGAAAAGATTTGGATTTGGATGTAGTTGAAAGAGATATTGCAAGAAGTGAGTTGATCATATCTGAAGAAATCTTCTTGACAGGTACGGCAGCAGAGATTATACCCATCATAAAGATGGATTCAAAACAAATTGGAAATGGAAAACCTGGAGACATTACAAAAAAAATGATGTTAGAGTATACAGAGATAGTCATGAACAAAAATGATGATTATTCTCACTGGTTAACAGAGGTATATTAAATGAAAATCGTCCAGATTGGAACTGGTGGATGGGGCAAAAACCATACCAGAATTTTATCAGAATTAGGAGTACTAGTAGCTGTATGTGATGTAGATTTTCAAAAAAGCAAGGAATACGGTGAAAAATATTCAGTTAATCATTATGAATTTCTTGATGAATTATTAAGTGCAGAAGAATTTGATGGAGCTTTTGTAGTTACTCCAACATCAACTCATACTGATATTGCGAAGAAATTGCTAGAATCAAAAAAACATGTATTTGTAGAAAAACCAATGACTTACAAATCAGAAGACGGTCAAAACCTTGTAAAACTTGCAGAAAAAAACAAAGTGATTCTTACATGTGGATATATAGAAAGATTCAATCCAGCAGTAGGTGTTGTTAAAAAAATGGTCAAAGCCAAAAAATATGGAGATTTAGTAATGCTTGAATTTCACAGAGGAAATAGAATGCCTTTACACATTAAAGATGTCGGAATTATTTATGATACATCAGTTCATGATATTGACACATCTAACTGGTTGTTTGATGATATGCCACAAGTAGTATTTGCAAGAGCAGGGAAAATAAAACATGAACATGAAGATTTTGCAAGTATTATGTTAGGATATAAAAATGATAAAGTTGCAATCATTTCATCGAATTGGATTACACCAAAAAAATTAAGAAAGTTCAATGCAGTATGTACTGATGCAATTATTTCATCAGACTTTATCACTCAAGAAATCACTGTAGAAAAAGATGAAGAATCAGAAATTGTTCAAAATGAAAAACAAGAACCACTACTACTTGAAATTCAAAGTTTTCTTGGTGCTATTGAAGGCAAAAATGAGCATATAGTAAAATCACAAGAAGCAGTAAATGTTACAAAGATAGCCGAAGCTGCACTTTTATCTAGTCAAAAGGGAATTCCTATCTATCTGGATCTAAAATGAACAAAACAATGATAGATATTTTGGCATGTCCAATTGACAAAAATCATCCTTTAGAATTATTTGAGATAAATGGAAAAGAAGACGTCATATCAGAAGGCGCAATATTTTGTCCAAAATGTTCTAGATTCTATCCAATAATAGAGGAAATTCCTATTATGCTTCCTGATGAACTACGAGATAAAAAACAAGAAATTGAATTTCTGAAAAAATTCAAGGACCAACTACCTGAAAAAATTATTACAAAAGCAAATCCATGGCACTTGTGAGAGAATGGTAACTAATTTCATATCAGAAAAAGCAAAAATTGGAAAAAATGTTCAGATTTGGCATTTTTCATATATTGGCAATGATGTAGAAATTGGGGACAATGTCAAGATCGGTTCTCTTGCACATGTAGATTATGATGTAAAAATTGGTGAAAACACCAAGATTGAAGGTCAAGCATACATTCCATCACTGTCTAGAATTGGAAAGAATGTTTTCATTGGTCCAGCTGCAGTATTGACAAATGATCCTTTTCCAATGTGTGATAAAATGATAGGAGTTACAATTGAAGATGATGTAATAATTGGGGCTCGTGCAGTAATCAAAGCAGGTGTAACCATAGGGAGAAACAGTGTAGTTGCAATGGGTGCAATTGTAACAAGAGATGTTCCTGAAAATTCTGTAGTCATGGGATCTCCAGCTTCAATCAGATATACAAGAGAAGAATATGATAAAAAACAAAGACGGTGGAAGGAAAGTTAAAGTTTAATTTCTTTTTTGAATACCCAGTTTTTTATTTTTGACAAAATTAAAATCCAAATTACAACTAACACTAATGCAATTACAGCTTGAATCATAGATGAAACAAACCAATCAAATTCTCCAAATCCAGAAACTGAAATTGGTCCAAGAAGAGTGACTATAATTCCACCCCCAATAATGATCAAACACCACATTGCAAACAAAAATCCAAAGAGCTCAGACTTCAAAGTGAAACTCCCATCATCAATGCAGTAATTACTGCCAAAAATCCTGAAAAAATTGCCAGTTTGAAAATTGCAAATCCTACTTGTTTTTCAGACATTGGGCCTCCTCCTGCAAGAATTAATCTCACTAAAGTTACAGGTGCTTTCTTGTCATCTGTTGCTTGTAATTTGAAATCTACCGTATGTTCTACAGGTTTTCCCTTGATTTGCCTATGTTCTACAACTCGTTTTACGCTTGATAGGAACAAAAATGAGTTAATTACTGCAGGTAACAGAGCAACTGCTGCAATAATTTCCACATCACCGACAATTGCAATACCACCATACATTGCACCCAAAGCTAAAGCTCCTGAATCCCCAGGAAAAATCTTGCTTGGGACTTTATGAAATTTGTAAAAAGCTAATGAAACAACTCCAAGCGGTAAACTTACGACTGCAATCTCATAGTTTTGCACAATAAACAAACAAAGTGATAATGAAAAACTAGCAATTACCATAAATCCACTTGCAACACCATTTAAAACATCAATAGAGTTGATTGTGTTTCCGGTAATAGGAATCATGAAAATAATCAATGCAAGATACAATACCGGAATTTGTACTGCACCGAACAATGGAAATACTAGATAAGAATCATATGTACCTAATGCAATGATTGGAATTGCAGCTACAGCTAGTGCAACAGGTTTGAACCATCCACCCATTACTTTTCTATCATCAACATACCCAATTACAAACGCTGCAGATGTCGTAATCAGTATAGCAAGAATCTCATTTAATTGTAAAAATGCATATAGAATAATTTCAGATATAATAATTCCTGCAATAATGGCAGGACCACCAGGTCTTACTACCATTACATCTTCTTTTTTGTTCATGTCTTTTACTGTAAAATTTTGTTTTTCTAAAAATTTGATTAAAGGTGGCGTCATGATATAGACCACTGCAAGCGCTGCAACACATGAAATTATAGTAGGAATCAATAAGTCAATCAATTATCTAACCTTTTGTAACTCAGCCTTTATGTTATCCGCAATGGTTGAACCAATTTTATCAATCTCTGCCAATTTATTCACAGGGATTTTCCTCAGATCATCTAGATTTTTTATTCCATTTTTAAAAAGAATTCTAGCCCTTACTCTTCCAATTCCTTTAACCCTGACTAAATCAAGTAATTCATCTTTTATTCCATAGATTACTCTATTTCTCAAATCACCTAATTCCTGAAGTAAATCAGCTCTTTCCACATGCTTAGAAATCTCCCTAAGGCAATAAGATAGCCAATTAGCATTCTCAGTCATCCTATGCATGTCTCCAGACTCGATTCCAAGGCTGTCAGAGAGAGACAATTCAGTATATTCAGAAATCCAGTAATGTAAAGCCAAAAGACTGCGTGAGCAACCATATTCTGAGATAGGCTCTAGCAATTGTGACGAATTATTTTCAATCATCAAACTGGCAGTTTCATAATCTTTTTGTCGAAGAGAGAATTTTGGAAAGAATTCTTCACAATTTGTAATTAAATGTAAAAATCCAAAAGTATGTTTTTTTTCTTGTGAAATGTTTTCAATTGAATCTCTAAAGTATGTTGCAGTTAATGGATCTATGTACAACATAGAGGCCTTTTTTCCAAATTCAGTTGCAGCATAGCGTTCACCTTTTTTGATTATCAGAAATTTGCTAGCAAGAAAACGTAATGAAATATCAATTGCAAATTTTAATGTAGGCTTTCTTGATTGTAATCCTCCTAATGTTTGTAAAAAGAATTCAAAGATTTCTTCTTTTTTAATTCCTGGATGTGTAACTATTATACTCAAGATATGCGTTCGTAAAGACTTGTCATCAGTAATTTTTGATTCAATAGGTTCAGGTTCTCCATTAATGTAGTATTCAATTAGATCCTCAGTGTTACCATTTCCAACAATTATTGATTCTCCATAATCATCATATTGTGGCCTTCCTGCTCTTCCACAAAGCTGTTTGTATTCTAAAATACTGATGGGTCTGTTTGCCCCAACTTTTGCATTATACCTATTTATATTTGAAATAACTACTCTTCTTGCAGGAAGATTAACACCTGCAGCTAAAGTTGGAGTTGATGACAATAGCTTAATCGTGCCCTTACGAAATTCTGCCTCAATTGTTTCTCTACACTTTTGATTTAATCCTGCATGGTGAAATGCAACTCCTTTTTTTACAAGCAGAGCCAAAGTTTTCACTAATTCAGTATGTTCATTTTCTGATAGAAGTTTTTTTGATGTTTTTTCAAGATCAACAATATCTTTTTTTTCTAAAATTTGTGAAATTGCATCAGCAGCTTTTGTTGCAAGTGATTTTGAGCGAGTTCTAGTCTCTGCAAAAACTAGTGATTGACCTCCTTGTTGTACAGATTGTACGCCTAAATCAATAGGAGTTCCCCTCAAACTACGCTCAACTTCAAAGGTTTTACCATCACTCATGATGACTAGACCCTCATCACATACTCCTTCGGATAAAGGAACAGGTCTCCAGTCATTTTTTACCAGTTTGCATTCAAGCCAATCTGCAATTTCATCTGAATTAGTTATTGTTGCGCTTAGACCAACTATCTGCGGTTTTGTTTCCAATAGTTTTAGCTGTGTTAAAATCATTTCAAGTGTAGGGCCTCTACTTTCATCTCCAAGCAAATGTACTTCATCAGAAATTACTAATCCTATATCATCAACCCATTCAGCACCATGCCTAATGATAGAATCCATTTTTTCATTTGTTAAAATTAAAACATTACTTTTCTCTAAATTTTTTTCAATATTTTCAAAATCACCGGTAGATATTGCGACCTTGATCTTATTTCCTATAGAAATTTTTTCCAATTTTTTAAACTCTGTGAATTTTTCAGCGGCTAGTGCTCGTAATGGACTGAGGTAAATTACCTTTCCTTTGTTTTGAGATAAATAACTCAACATTGCAAGCATTGCAATCAAAGTTTTTCCACTTGCAGTAGGAGCTGAAACTAGAATATTTTTTCCATCTAATAATCCGGATTTCACACTATCAGCTTGTGGTGGATATAATTTTTCAAAACCTTGTGATTTTAGAAATTCAATTGCAGACTTGGGAAGTTTTAATTTTTCTATATTCATACTCGGTTATAATGACCGGGTTTTGATTCATAAATAGATGCTTCTCTAAGCATTCTTCGGATATAGTTTCTTGCCTCTTCTTCGGTGAATTTCTCACTTTTCTCTAGTTCTTTAACAAAAGTTTTCTCTTCAACTGGAACCTTATTGTCTCCTTCAAGACCTTTTAGTACATCCATGAACAATTGCATTTTTGAAACTTCACTTCTTGGTTTTCCTTGCAAGACGCCAAGATCTACCTTACCAGTATTGACATCAACTCCTGCGTCTTGAAGCATACTCTGAATTAGAAATATTGCACGCTCTGCATCTTCCTCCTCTACCTTATCTTTCATAAGTAATCTTGCCCTTGCAGTGGAGAGTCGAATAATTCCTTCCAATTGTCTAGGAGTGACTGTAATCATTTCTTCAGATTCTACATTTCTCATCTGTAGATAATAATCCAGTATTTTGGCTTCTGCCTCTTGTGTCAATTCGGGTTCACCACGTTTTGCATATGACAGATATTTTGTTAACAAGTCAACTTCAATGACTGATTTTTTATCAGTCCCTTGTGTTGTGTTTCTTCGAATAATGTGTTTTGCAATTTGCATATCTCTTTCTTTAGTTGGAATATCTCTTACAACAAATATCAAGTCAAATCTTGTAAGAAGTGGAATTGGAAGATTTACATTTTCTGTAATATTTTTGAAAGGGTCATATTTTCCATACATAGGGTTTGCTGCAGCCAAGATAGAAGTTCTTGCATTTAGTGTAGCTACAATACCACCTTTTGCAATACTTGCAGATTGTTGTTCCATGACTTCGTGTAATGCACTTCTGTCTTCGGGTTTCATCTTATCAAATTCGTCTATACTTACAAGACCTTGATCACCTAATACAACAGCACCAGCTTCTAACATCATGATTCCTGTTTTGTCTCTAACTACAGCAGCTGTAAGTCCTGCAGCTGTAGAACCCCTACCAGAGGTATACAAACCTCGCGGAGCAATTCTTGCACAAAACTTTAGCATCTCAGATTTTGCGGTACCAGGATCTCCTACAAGAAATACGTTAATGTCTCCTCTAATCTTACTTCCATCACCAAGCAATCTTTGATTAGAACCAACAATAAGTAAAAGAATAGCTTCTTTGATCAATGTTTGACCTTGAATATGAGGAGCAAACGAATCTATCAGTCTTTGATAAACATCAGAGCTTTGACTAAGAGATTTGATTAATTTTTCTTCCTCAGGAGAAATTTCCTCTCTGCCAATTTTTCTGTCAGTTTTAGAACCACGTCCACTTAGAAATTCAATATTATTTCCTTCAATTCTTAATCTGTACAATCCACTATGTCCTCTCTGAACTCCAGCAACAGATTCTTGCTCTACTCTGACCACACCAGTAAGAATAATCCTGTCTCCTGGCCTTGAATTATCCACCAAATCCTGCCTGGTTGTAACATCGATATAATGAGGTAGTTGTCCAGGTGGTAAATCTTCAGGAAGTTCTTGTAATCTCAAAATTTGAAAATCGATAAACTTGCTTGCTTCTGGTTTTAATTCAAAGTCACGATGTTTACAAGACGGATTATCACAAACTATTGGCATTTTTACATCCATTCCTTTTAGTTGAATTACTTTGGTTTGATGTTCATCAGGACATACAAAAACTAGTTCTTTTGCAAGGGGTTTCACTTCAGATGCACGAACTACCATTCCAGAAACACTGGTAATTTTTCCAATTGTTTCAGCATTGATTTGTCTTAAACTTCGTTCTAATGGGAAATTAATTAATCTTACACGAACTTCATCTTTAATTTTTTCTGCATATTCAGGAAATCTTGTTTGTAATGCTTCTTTGATTGCTCTTGAAAAAGCATCAAAAATTCTATCAGGGTTTTGTGAAAAGATTGCCTCAATTTGTGGTTCTACCACCAAATCATTATAATCAACGATGATATACTTTGCATTCTTTGGCATCATCTCGTCGATTGCATCTACATACTTGTAATTACCACCTCTATCTTTGAATCGAGTAAGGAATTCCTTTACCCTATCAGATAATGCAGAGTCAGTGAATGTGCTAGCTTGAGCTGTGCTCATTTCTTTCTCCTCTTATTTGTTTTTCAAACTCCACACTATTATCATGTATTGTTTTATAGAAAACATTCTCCTCAACAGTTAGCTTGTTGTAAAGTTCTGAGTTTAGTTTAATGGAGTCTGCTATTTTTACTAGTTTGCCCCTTCTCATTCTAAATAATTCCAACATCATACTCTCAACTTTATCAAAATCATCACGATTCAATTCTTTCATGGATTCTTTTAGTTTGATGTAAAAGTGGGGATCAAGTGTAGAGATTTGATATTCACCAACCATTTTTTCTTTAGATAGTGCTTGTTTTAGTTGTGTGATCATATCAGGAGAATCCAATGTGCCAATTTTATTATCTGTAAGAATTTTTCCTACCCATTGAGGCATGTTATTTGTATCGCCTTGTGAGCCTTCAATTTTCATTCCAGCCACATTATACTTGAAATCTTGATTTATCGTAACCTTAGCATCCTTTAGGCGGTATCCAATTGAATGCACTTTTTCTATTTTCTCTATTTCCATTTGAGATCACTTAATCTGATTTAGATCCTCAAGTAAGGGATCGATCAATTCTGTTAACAATTTAGTGAGATCAATTGATCCTAATTAATTGCAGGCTGATCGGATAAAATTACACATGATTTTGATTTTAGCATATAGGATATTACAATAACCAATTCGGATTTATTAATGGGATTTAGTCTTTGGTACACATGACTGCAACTGGAATGTGGGTAGAAAAATACCGTCCAACGAAACTTTCTGAAGTTGTTAATCAAACTGAGATTATTGGAAGTCTGGAAGCTTTAATCAAAGACCCAACAGATATGCCTCATTTGATGTTTTCAGGATCCGCAGGAGTTGGAAAGACTACTGTTGCATTATGTATTTCAAGACAGATTTTAGGAGATTATGCTAAAGACTACACATTGGAGCTAAATGCATCTGATGAGAGAGGCATAGGAATGGTCAGAGAAAAAGTAAAGAAATTCTCCAGATTTGCAGGGATGGGAGAAGTTCCATTCAAGATCATCATCTTAGATGAAGCAGATGAGATGACTGCTGATGCTCAAACAGCATTAAGACGAATAATAGAAGATACTGCTAAAATTTGCAGATTTATTTTCATTGCCAATAATATTTCAAAAATCATAGATCCAATTCAAAGTAGATGTGCCACCTTCAAGTTTACATCAATTCCAGAAGAAGATATGATTGAAAGACTAGAAGATATTGCTAAAAAAGAGAAAGTAAAATCAGACAAAAAAGGGCTAAAGGCAATATACGATTATTCAGAGGGAGACCTAAGACATGCAATCAATTTATTACAGGCAACTGCAAGTCTTGGTGCAATTACAGAAGAGCATGTAAAGTCATCAGCTGGATTGACAAAAACTACTGATGTTGATGAGGTTCTAAAAATTGCACTTTCTGGCAAAGTACCAGAAGCTAGAGAAAAAATGATTGAGTTAATCAAAGTTTATGGCATGTCAGAATCAGATTTTTTAAAATATCTAAACTCGGCAGTGTTCAAATCAAAACATGACAAACTCACAGATATTCTTGAGATAATTGCAAAGTATGATTATAGAGTTCTAGTTGGAGCAAATTCCGAAATTCAATTATCTGCAATGTTAGCAGAATTATCTAAAGTAGAAAATTGAAAACGCAGAGAGGGCCTATAAGGTTTTTGGTAACCCACAATTAACAAAAATTTAGAATTTGTTGTAACAAACAAGCAAAAAATAGTTTACTTGTTTCATATTCTCAAACTGAGATTTTTTGTTCATATTAATTTCTATATTTATTAATAATTTACAGATTGAAAAAGTTTTCTCACATAAAAAATCAAGTTCAAATTTGACTGAGAGCACAACGTGCATGGGGATATAGTCAAGATATTAGAAACAATACCCACGTGTAAAACATGAATTTCAAAAAACAGAATTTCTATAAGATGATAACCTGTCTTAATTCATCTGGCGTGTTTGCCAAAAAATCAGGATTCTCATTTATGAGTGCATCTTTTGTGTTGTATCCCCATGTGACTGCAACTGACTTGATACCTGATTTTCTTGCAGCCTCAATGTCCCTTACTTCGTCGCACACGTAGAATACCTCACTTTTGCTTACCTTTCGTTGTTTTATGATCTTGTTGATCATGTGACTCTTTCCAAAGACGCTTTTTCCAGTACGTATAAAATCAAAAAAATCCAATTCATTCTTGTCAAGAAACTGTTTTACATTTTCCTGTGTGTTTGATGTTAAAATTCCCAGATGAAAATGCTCATCATTATTCAATTCAGACAAAAGCGGAGAGAGGTTCATTGTTGGTACCATATTAGTTATCTCCTTGTTTATTTCTGAATGTATTTTCTTTATCCATGATGGAAGTTTGAATATTGAAATTCCAAGATATGAAAGAATTTCTCTTGGTTTCTTTCCTTGCAGGTATGGGATGTCTTCCTTTGTGACTCTTTTGTAGCCAAAGTGTTCAGCGTTGTCATTGACTATCTTAACAACTGAATCCAAGGTATTTGCAATGGTTCCATCAAAATCAAAAATGATCGTCTTACTCATTTCTTTTCCAAATGGAATTTGCAATTAATTGCAACAATATCACAGGATGAAATATTATTGCAGGAGATTTTATCATGTGCATCATTTGTAAAAATGATTTTGTAGCAAGTTTACTTTTAGGTCCAAGTAACAATACTTTTTGAGCATGATTCTGCACTAATTTTGTAATTGCATCAGGTCTTTTGCCTACAGTTGTGGGCCATCTGAGGTCCTCACTTGTACCAAGAATCCAGGGTAACAATATTGTTTTTGCAAGCCTTTTTTGAAATTTCTTTGTGAAATTCTTATCAAAATTTTGGTTTCTTAACATACTGTCTAGCACTTTGACACCAAGTGCAGCTGAAGTAATTCCTTGTCCATAAAATGGGTTGAAAACTGCTACTGCATCTCCCAACACTATAAAATTCTCAGGCCATCTAGACATGGATTCATAATGGTATCTTCGACTTCCTTGCACTTGATATCCGTATATCTCTGAATCTGGAATGGCATCTTTCATGGCATCATACAATTCGTCACTTTCAAGACTCTTGGCAAATTCTAAAAACCCTTTCTCATCTGTAGGAGGGTACACTTTTCCAATCCCAGACAAAAAAACCAACCATTTGTCGTTTTCTATTGGATATATCGCCCCTAGTCTGGGATTAGTTATTGGATTGCTTAGTATTGACAACATCTTCCATTTTCTCTCAACATTCTTTGGTGGAATGTATCTTCTCGTGGCATAGCCTACAAAGGAATCTACTCTGGTATCTGTGAGTTTTGGATAGCCTATATTTTCTAACCAATCCGACGCTCTTGTATTTCTTCCAGTGCAATCGACAATTAGATCAGCATGAATTTCTTCATTTGCAATTGTCTTTAGACTGATCTTGTTTGTATCTTCTAAAACAAATGATGAGATTGCCTTGTTATCCTGTATCTTAATCTTTGAGATTTTTTGTACTTGGTGTCTTATTGTATTTTCTAAAAGTGTTCTTGTGCAGGTAAATGTAACTACTCCTGACTCAAATCTTTGCGCCCATCCACTTGGCAGACAAAATCTTCCGTCATTTAAAAAATCGATCTTGTTTGCTCCATTTTTAACAAGATCTCCTTCTAAATCTGGAAAAAAATCTTGAAGAATCTCCTTTCCCTTTACAAGCAACAGATGGATGTGATTGGCTTGAGGTGTTCCATTTCTTACTTTGCCGTCAT
>NZ_JAOULD010000042.1 GCF_029882185.1 Candidatus Nitrosopumilus sp.
ACCAAAATAAAATACACAACATTTTTTGCAGTAACTAAATCAAAATTAACATGGTTTTAACAGTCAAAATGTTAGATGAAATTTTGGATAATCTTGATACACATATAGAAAAATTGGCAAGAGAATCGTTTGAGAATTTGGAGGGGCCGGGAGGATTTGAGGAGAACATAGTATTTCTTCAAAATCAATTTGACATAAGATTAGAAAATAGACTTGCTGTAAAAAATAGCAGTATTCATCACTTAGAATCAGGAATGAAAAATAAAATTATTCAAAGAAAACAATTGATAATTAATAAGATTAGCAAACAATACAGAAATTAAAGAAATGCATCAAGACCCTGTTTTTGAGATTCAACATGTTGATTTCTTTCAAGAACTTGAGTCATTTTACCCCCCATAGATTTGGCAGCAGTCATTTTTCTTTTCCCAATCCAATAGTAAGTTTCATCAATAGTATTTTTTGCAATTAAAACAACAAGTTTACCAATACCTTTTCTGCCAGTTCTTCCTCGTCTTTGAATAAATCTTACAGAACTAGGAACATTGTCATAAAAAATTACCTGATTTACTTCTGCAATATCCAAACCTTCTTCTCCTACACGAGTGGCAATCAATACTCGAAATATTCCATCACGGAATTTTTGCACTGTTTCGATTTGTTTTTTTTGTTTTAATCCTGTATCACCTGCTTTTCCAATCAAGATTCCGGCACTGATTCCCAATTCAGTCAATTTATTGAAAATTAAGTCTACAGAATCTCGATAACTAGTAAAAATCAAAGCTTTGCCAGGAACAGAATCAATAATTTCTTTTAATTTAGGAATTTTTGAATGTTCGATTCCATGTGCCTGTGCTTCTTTTGCCAATCCTATTGCTTTTGTGAAATTAGGATCAAGCTCAAACAGATCCTTTACACCCACACCTTTTTTTGCTTTAGTGCGTTCACAGAATTTTAGAAAAGGAGTAATCCCATGAGCCTCAAGCATACTTAATGCATAATGGATTCGGATGGCCGTAAAAAGAGGCTTTGCAGAACGCCTGTTTTGATTTAATACAAATTGTCTAATTCGTAGTAATGCAGAAAGAGATTGTTGTTCAGCTAGACGAATTCCATTTTTTCTTAACAAATCATATCGTTCATCTAATGCAGTTTTTAGCAATGTTTGAATTGTTTTTAGTTCAGGTGGAAGTTCTACATTAATCCATTCAGTATTAGTTTCTTGAGTGTAGGGTTTTACATCAAGACTATCTTCTGTTTTTTCTGCAACACGTGAAATTCTTAGTTTTGTCAAGATTTCAGTAGCTTTTTCTTTTTCGCTAGGCAATGTTGCAGTCATTCCGACAATTCGAGCAGGGCTATTTTCAAACCATTTAGCAATTCCAGAATATGCATAATCTCCAATAGTTCTATGAACCTCGTCAAACACTACAAGATTAAATTGGACTGGAGAAACGATTTTGCGATTCAAATCATTTCTAGCAATTTCAGGAGTAGCACAAACAATACTATTATTCCACAACTTTGTTCTTTTTTGGATTGTGTCTTCACCAGTAATAATAGAAATATCATCTAAGGTTAAATTATTTTTTAAAAATTCATAATGTTGATTGACCAGAACTCTAGTTGGAGCTAAAAACAAAATGCCGCCAGTTCCTCTTTCCAGATATTCAGAAATTACATTTAATGCAACTGCAGTTTTCCCCAAACCAGTAGGTAAAACAACTATGCAATTTTCTGAAATTGCTTGATTTGCAAGATCAATTTGATAATCCCTTTTTTCTATAGAATCTTGTTTAACATATTTTTTTTTAATAAATTCAGTCATCGGTCAATTTAAGAACGAGATTTATTGATTTTATGCTTTCGTGTAACAAAAAACTATCCACCACTCAACAATAGATAAAGAATTCATGAAAAACAGGCATGAAATATTCAAAATTTCAACATAGGTAGTTTTTAAATCTCAAAAATAGGTATTTTGATTATCTATGCCTAAAAAGCATGAATCATCATCCAAGGAAATAGAAATAATGAGAAAATTCAAAGAAGAGTTACAAACACCATATTTGGAATTAGCTATAAAGAAAGAGGATCATAAAAAGAATAAAAAAATCAAGACAAAAAGTGATGTTTAGAAAACAATCAAGAACAATAATCAATTATCAAAAAATTTGAGATATGTTTTTGATCGCAATCAAATTTACATCAGCGTGATCCATATATTGAGCAGCTAAACAGAGTTTGTATGAGTTCTTTTGATAGACCAAACTGGGATGAATATTTTATGTTACAAGCAGAACTTGCCAAACTTCGTTCAAATTGTATGACAAGGCAAGTTGGTGCAGTAATCGTAAGAAACCACAGACAACTGGCAACAGGGTATAATGGAACACCACCAGGAATCAAAAATTGTTTTGAAGGAGGATGTAAAAGATGTCAGTTAAGAATAGAGGGGAAAATAGAATCAGGGGCATCATTAGACAGATGTTTGTGCAATCATGCAGAAGCAAATGCAATCATGCATTGTGCAATTCTAGGAATAGAGGCAGGAATAGAAGGAGCAGTTCTATACACGACGTTTGTTCCATGTTTGGAATGCACAAAAATGGCAATCACAATAGGAATTAGAAAATTTGTTTGTCTTGATGTATATCCTGAAACAGATTATGATTTATTGAAAGAAGCAGGAGTAGAGGTTATCAGCCTAGATAAGAATAAAATTAGAAAATGGGCAAAAGCACTAGTAAGCGAATACAATAATTCAGAGTGAGAAAATGCAAGTAAGTTTGCCAGATACTAAGAAAATTGAATCAATGCCAGCATCAATGTTAGTGTCAGCAACATATGACAACATTTCAAAATCAGCAATTTTAAAATTTTATGATCCAGAATCTAAAAAATTATTTTTATGGAAAGATGAAACAAATCATAAGCCATATTGTTATTCAAGATTATCTCCAGACGAATTAGATTTTCTCCAAGAGAGAGACGATATTTTAGAAATCAAATCAGTCAAAAGATATGATTTGATGAAAGACAAAGAAACAGACATGTCAAAAATTACTGTTGCAGATCCTTTAGCAATTGGAGGAACTGCAGGAGATAAAAGCATAAGAAATGTGATTGAAACATGGGAATCAGATATCAAATATTATGAAAATTATCTGTATGATAGAAAATTAATTGTTGGGAAATACTATGAAGTTACAAATGGAGAGTTAAAACCGCATGATCTAGAAATTTCTGATGAAGTAAAACTTGCGTTGAAAAGTTTGTTGTGGGATAAAGTAGATAGTGAAAGCATGGTTGATGCAGAAGAATTTAAAAGATATATTTCAGAATGGGCAGATTTGCTAAACCAACCAATACCAAAAATAAAAAGACTTAGTGTAGACATCGAAGTAGAAGCAGAGATAGGACGCATTCCAGATCCAAAACTTGCAGAAAAAAAAGTTACCGCAATCGGATTAAAAGGAACAGACGGATTTGATCAGATTTTTGTGCTCAAAACAGAAGGAACTGAAGAAGGAATAAACGAATTAGAACAGAACATCAAAGTTACATTTTATGAATCAGATAAAGAAAAAGAAATGATTCAAGATGCATTTGAAATAATGAAAACATTTCCATTCGTGCTTACATACAATGGGGATGAATTTGATTTGCCATATCTTTACAATAGAGCAGAAAGATTAGGAGTAAAAAACTCAGAAAATCCACTATACATGATGAGAGATTCTGCAACATTGAAAGAAGGAGTTCATCTTGATTTGTACAAAGTTCTTTCAAACAGATCATTCCAAATTTACGCGTTTAGTCAGAAATACACTGATTTTTCTCTAAACAGCGTATCAAAAGCATTGCTAGGCAAAGAAAAAATAGATTATGGATTAGAATTTGACGAGTTATCCCTCTATCAGACTGCAAATTATTGTTACAATGATGCTCTTCTAACATACGAGTTAACCAGTTTCAACAAAGATTTGATGATGGATCTACTCGTAATCATTGCAAGAATTGGGAGAATGCCAATTGACGATATTGCAAGAATGGGAGTATCGCAGTGGATTAGAAGTTTATTGTATTATGAACATAGACGAAGAAATTGTTTAATTCCAAAGCGAGAGGAATTGCAAAGAAGATCAGAAGGAGTAATGTCTGATGCAGTAATCAAAGATAAAAAATATCGAGGAGGGCTCGTAGTAGAACCAAAAGAAGGAATTCATTTTGATGTGGTAGTAATGGATTTTGCAAGTCTATATCCAAGCATCATTAAAGTCAGAAATCTATCTTATGAAACAGTAAGATGTCCTCATGAAGAATGTAAAAAAAACACAATTTCTGGAACAAATCATTGGGCATGTACAAAGAAAAACGGTTTGACATCTATGATTATCGGCTCGTTGAGGGATTTGAGAGTGAATTATTACAAGAGTTTATCAAAAAAAGAGACATTAACGGATGATCAAAGACAGCAATACACAGTAGTCAGTCAAGCACTCAAAGTAATTCTAAATGCTAGTTATGGGGTAATGGGAGCTGAAATATTTCCACTTTATTTTCTACCAGTAGCAGAAGCTACAACTGCAATTGGGAGACATACAATTTTAGAAACAATCAAAAAATGCGAAGGCGCAGGAATTGAAGTTCTATACGGAGACACAGATTCCTTATTTATCAAAAATCCAACTAAAGAACAGATCCAGATTGTAATAGAGCAAGCAAAAAAAGAACACGGTGTAGACTTAGAGATAGATAAGACATACAGATATTGTGTACTAAGTAATAGAAAGAAAAACTATCTAGGAGTAACAAAATCAGGTAAAGTAGATGTCAAAGGATTGACAGGGAAAAAATCACACACACCTGCATTCATCAAAAATTTGTTTTATGAATTAATTGACGTTTTATCAAGAGTTCAAACGATGGAAGACTTTGTAAAAGCAAAACAAGAAATCACTGAGAAAATTGCAACATGTGGTAAAAAAGTAGAAGCAAAAGAAATCCCATTAAAAGACTTGACATTCAATGTAATGCTAAGCAAGTCGCCTTCAGAATATGTAAAAACAATTCCTCAACACATCAGAGCAGCTAAGCAATTAGAATCAATAAGAGAAATAAAAAAGGGAGACAAAATTTCATTTATCAAAATACTAAACAAGCCAGGAGTGAAACCAGTAGAACTGGCAAAAAAAGAAGAGATAGATTCTAAAAAATACATGGAATTTATGGAGTCAACATTAGAGCAAATAACATCTTCAATGGATTTGGATTTTGATACGATGTTAGGAAAACCCAAACAAACAGGATTAGATGAATTCTTTTGGAGCTAGTGTAAAAATGGAAGTTGATGGGACACTTCTAACATTATTAGGAATAGCAGCAGGGGTTTTGATTTTAATGGGATGGGTTGAACAAATTTACAAAGGATACAAGACTAAAAGACTCAAAGATGTTTCCAAATTTTTAATGATTTTCATTGCAGTAGGTTCAATATTGTGGCTAATTTATGGCATCATCGTTGAAGACATATTCATAATTGGAACAAATACATCAGGTTTGGTTTTGATGATAATTGTATTAGGGATGAAAAAGAGATACGACATTCAAGCCAAAATATCATAATCAAAGAATAAATACAATGCAGAAAATTTCAAAGAAAGATGTTTGTAATTAATTGTAAAAATTATGAAGAGATTGCAGGAGATAAAATAGTGAAATTTGTAAAAACTGCAGAAAAGATTTCTAAAAAATATAAAATAAAAATAGCAATATCACCACCACAGCATCTAATTGGGGTAGTTTCAAATAGTTCAATTCTAATTTTGGCTCAACATGTAGATGACTCAAAAGTTGGAAGTACCACAGGATTTGTGGTTCCAGAATTATTAAAAAAATCCAAAGTCAAAGGATCATTGATTAATCACAGCGAACATAGAATTTCTAGCAAAGAAATTGAAAAATTAATTTCAAAATTAAAAGAATTGAAAATGATATCAATATTATGCGTAAAAGATGTTGCAGAAGTCAAAAAATATGCAAGATTGAATCCAGATTATATTGCAATAGAACCTCCAGAGTTGATCGGATCTGGTAAAGCAGTTTCTAAAGAAAAACCAGAGCTTATTGCCAAGGCAGCAGAAGCAGTAAAGAATGCAAAAAACGATACAAAATTACTTTGCGGTGCAGGAATTGTATCAGGCGAAGACGTCTCAAAGGCAATAGAGTTAGGATCAAGGGGAATTCTAGTAGCAAGTGGGATCATAAAAGCAAAGAATTGGGATAAGATAATGACCGATTTTGCCAAGTCAATGGTTTAATACCCCCTTTCTAAGATTGGTTAATCGTAAAAATGAAACCGGTATATGCGTTTGAAGAAGCAGACAGTAAAAAAAGAATGCTACTAGGAGGAAAAGGGGCAGGATTAAGCGAGATGACTCGACTAAAACTACCCGTGCCGCCGGGATTTACAATTACAACTGAAGTTTGTAACAAATATTATGAAAACAACAGAAAATTGCCAAAAGAGGTCATGCCAGCTGTGATGAAAAACATTGTCAAAATGGAAAAAAAGACAGGTAAAAAATGGAATTCTACTAAAAACCCACTATTAGTATCAGTTCGTTCTGGAGCAGCAATATCAATGCCAGGGATGATGGACACGATTTTGAATTTAGGATTAAATGAAAAAACAGTCGAAGGTTTTGCAGAACAAACGAAAAACCCACGATTTTCATGGGATTCATATCGAAGATTTATCCAATTATTTGGAAAAGTAGTATTTGGTGTAAATGATGAGAAATTTGATCATGTATTAGATGCTGCAAAAGCCAAGCAAGGGGTTTCAGATGATAGTAAATTAGACGTAGAATCACTAAAATCAATAGTATACGAATACAAAAAAATCTGCGAAGAGCATACCAAAAGAAAATTCCCAGATACTCCTGATGAACAATTAGTGTTATCCATAGAAGCTGTTTTCAAAAGTTGGATGGGGGAGAGAGCAATTGTTTATCGTGAAAAAAACAACATTACAAAAGATATTGCTAATGGAACTGCAGTAAATGTGGTTACGATGGTTTTTGGAAACATGGGAGATGACAGTGCAACAGGGGTAGTATTTACAAGAAACGGACATAATGGTAAAAAAGAGATAGAAGGTGAGTATCTCATCAATGCACAAGGAGAAGATGTTGTCGCAGGAGTAAGAACCGGAAAGAGCATTGAGATGTTAAAAAAAGACATGCCAAAATCATACAAAGAGCTAAGCAACGCATGTGCCAAATTGGAAAAACATTTCAGAGAACCTCAAGACATTGAATTCACCATAGAGCAAGGGAAATTTTACTTATTACAAACAAGAACGGCAAAAATGAGCGCAGCCGCATTAGTAAAAACTTCAGTAGACATGGTAAAAGAAAAATTAATTGATAAAAATAAAGCACTTATAAGAATTCCAGCACAACAATTAGAGGCATTGTTGCATAGAACAATGGATGAATCAAAAATTAAAAATTTCAAACAGTTGGCAAAAGGAATTGCAGCATCTCCAGGAGCTGCAAGTGGCATAGTGATATTTGATGTGAAAAAAGCAATAGAGTTAGGAGATGCAGGCAAAAAGATCATCCTAGTAAGAAAAGAAACAAAACCAGAAGACGTACCTGCGTTCTTTTCATCAGAAGGAATTTTGACTAGTTTAGGCGGTAAATCATCTCATGCAGCAATCGTTTCAAGAGGAATGGGCAAACCATGTATTGTAGGATGTCCAGAATTAAAAATCAATTATGAAAATAACACATGTACTGCAAATGGAATAACAATCAAAGAAGGAGAAACAATTTCTATTGATGGAAGCACAGGCACGGTATTTGTCGGAGAAGTTCCAACTGTAGAGCCAAAAGTGACAAAAGACTTTGAACAAATTTTAGACTGGGCCCAAAAGGCAAAAAAAATAGGGATTAGAGCAAATGCAGATACACCAGAAGGAGCAAAACTGGCAAGGCAATTCGGAGGTCAAGGAATCGGGTTGTGTAGAACAGAGAGAATGTTCAACGGTAGTGATAGGATTAACTTGTTTGTGGAAATGATAATGGCTGAAAATATCGAAGAAAGAAGCAAGATATTGAAAAAATTAGGCCAGCTGCAAAAAAGTGACTTTATGGAAATTCTAAAAGCCATGGAAGGTTATGAAGTGACAATCAGACTGCTAGATCCACCATTACATGAATTCTTACCAAACCCAGAAGAACTAGTTGAAAAAATTCAAAAATTAGAATCAAAAGGAGATGTAAAGGAAATCAATCAAGCAAAAACAGTTCTAAAAAGAGCAAGAGAACTTGCTGAGATTAATCCGATGATGGGACACAGAGGAGTTCGAGTAGGAATCACATACCCTGAAATCTATGAAATGCAAATTCGTGCAGTCTTTGAAGCATTAGTAGAATTGACAAAGGAAAAAGTAAAGGCACATCCTCAAATCATGATTCCACAGATTAGCAGCATTGCAGAACTAAACCACATTAAGAGAATCTATGATTCAATTAAGAAAGAGATGGAATCCGAACATAAAATGAAATTAAAAATAAACTTTGGAACTATGATCGAAGTTGTAAGAGCGGCACTAACGGCAAACGAACTTGCAACTACTGCAGAATTCTTTAGTTTTGGCACAAATGACCTTACGCAAGGAACATTTAGTTTTAGTAGAGAAGATGTCGAAGGAAAATTCCTCCCTGAATATATGGAAAAAGAACTTCTAGAAAGAAACCCATTCCAATCAATTGATGTAAACGGTGTAGGCAGCCTGATAAAAATGGGAGTGGCAGCAGGAAGAAGTCTCAGACCAAATATGGAAGTAGGAATTTGTGGAGAACATGGCGGAGATCCTAATTCAATTAAATTCTGTCATAACGCAGGCCTAAGTTATGTCAGTGCATCACCGCATAGAATTCCCATTGCAATAGTTGCAGCAGCACAAGCGGCTATTGAGCAACCAAAAACCAAATCAAAGAAAAAGAGAAAATAAATTTTTAAATTAATCAAAACAATCTCATATTCAATTGCTACCCAGAATTGATTCAATCAAACAAATTAGACAGAAAATAGGCATTACTCAGAAAAAACTTGCCGCAATGACTGGGGTAAGTACATCCATGATTAATCAAATAGAATCAGGAAGAAGTCAGCCAAGTTATGAAACAGCAAAGAAAATCTTTGAAAGTCTCACACAATTAGAAGGAGAATCATCATCTCACACAGCAGGAGATTTTTGCAGTAAAGATATTGTTAAACTAAAACCTGCAAACACTCTACATGATGCAATCAAGAAAATGCATCAACTATCAATTAGCCAGATTCCTGTTTTTGATAATTCTGATGTAGTAGGAGTAGTATCAGAAGACGGGATTGTAAAACACCTTGCAGATTTAGGAGAAGCAGAATTAAAAAAAGCGAAATTAGCAGACACTATGGATTCAGTACCACCCATAGTTGATTTTGACACACCTGCAAACGTATTAGTTCCATTAATCAGATATTCAAAATGCATTCTAGTTTCAAAAAAATCAAAAATTATAGGAATAATTACAGCATCAGACACCTTGAAAATGATGGAGTGATTATTCTTTAGGATCAGTATAGTAAAACGAGATTATCCGACTGGTGTTA
>NZ_JAOULD010000094.1 GCF_029882185.1 Candidatus Nitrosopumilus sp.
AGTCTTGCCAATTTTACTTGTCAGATATTCAAATTCTCCAACACCAAGATAAATCAAATATGTTGAAACAATAGGAGTCTTTGCAAAATTGTAAATGGTTTTACTGCCAATTTTTTTCTTTGACTTAGCAGGCATGTTAGATATTGCCGAAAATTTATTGTTGACAATTATTGAAATTTCAAATGTAGCTTTTGCTTCAGGTTCATCCCAACATGGAAATGCACGTCTAGCATCGGCCGCCTCAAATTGTGTTGTAGCGAGATATTTTGTTTTACCATTTTGTTGGTACTGACTTCGATAAAATCCAAGGAGCCTATCATTTAGAATTCCTTGAAATTCAATAGTAATGATAACTCTACCTTTAATTTTTTCACCCAATTTGATTTGTATTTCTTCTTTTTTTTTATTTAATATTGGAGTTGATTTGATAGAAGTTCCTTTAGATTTTATGTTACACGACATAATTTTTAGTTCAGCACAGTTCATTGAAATTATATTTGTAGGTTTTTTACAATCCGCAGTAATTATTTCAGTTCCAGAGAATATGAATTTCTTAAGATCAGGCTCAAAAGTTAGTGCATAATTGATTGGAATAACGTCCACGACTGAGGTATTTTACTTAGGCTTTAAGTAGATTTTCCATATTTAATTTTCAGAGATCATGTCCATGGATCAGATCTCTCATCCCAAGAAACTGCACTAAATTGATTTTCTGAGAAAGAAACACTATTATGAATACCTGAAAGTAAGCATTCGTCTGAGCAATGAGTTAATTCTAAAATTTTCATGATTTTTCCACATTTTTCACAATATTGACCCATTGCTCAATTCATCATACTTTGCAGTATCTCCTAGAGTATTAAAAATAGAAATAGACTATAAAATAATTCCCAATTATCATTTATGAGAACAAATATCTAAGAAAGATCCAACTTATATGATCATCCTACTTTGATTTTTTGAATTGGATTCAAAAACAATAAAGTCACAACAACATTCACCAAAAAAAGAAAAAACGCGAAGTGTAACTTATCGCCTTCCAGCAAAATTAGTGGAAGAAATAGAAGCAGAAGCTAATAACCGCAATATATCACATAATGTTATGGCAAGACAAATTTTAGAAAAATACGTTCGATGGGACAGATATACAGAAAAAATAGGCATCATTCCAGTCCCTAAAAAAATTCTAGATATTTTTGGAGTTGAAATGAATTCTCAAGATATCAATGAAATTATCAATGTCATTAAGCCAGTAATCAAAGACACAGTGTTATTTATCAAAGGAGAGTATGATTTGAAAAGATGCATTGAGACATTAGAAGATTATATGCGAGCATCAGGTATGAAATCAGATCACAGAGTAGAAGGGGCAATACATCATTTTGTAATTCAGCACGAACTTGGAAGTAATTGGTCAATTTTTACAGAACAGTTATTGCAAGAAATATTTCATGAATTCTTACCTGATACAAAAATGAAATCTCAAACAACAGAATCAACTATCGTGATATCTATTATGTTAGGCGAAGATTTTATTGAGCACGATTATTAAAAATTATAAAAAGATTAGTTTTTGTTAAAAACTACATCAACAGTGATTTTCCCATCATAGAATCGTGTATTGACTTCTTTAATTTTACTCTTATACAAAAAGAGTCGTTTGCCCTCATCTGTAATAATTCCAGAGGTGCGAATCATGTGAGAGTCATGGAGTTGTTGAATTCGTCTATAAACAGTGCTCAGTGGAATCTCTTTGTCACGAGATATCTCAATTGCAGATTTGGGAGCATTCATTATTGATTCTAGGATCAATCTACAGTACTTATCAGAAAGAATTTCAAGAAAGATTTCTTTTCTTTCAGATTCTTCGATGGTTAATGGGTTTAAGATTTGCATAGTAAGTATAGGTGAATTTCAGATATAATTAGTAGGCAGACAATTCTGTGCAAGGCAAAATTTATGAAAGTATGATAACAATAAATTAAAGTTCAGACTTTATAGCATGATCCGCCTTTAGTCCCTTGTATCGATTTCTTATGGTAACCTCTGTTACACCCGCAGCTTCAGCAAGATCCCGTTGAGTGATTGACACTCCATCATGAACGCATGCCAAGTATAATGCAGTAGCTGCAAGCCCCATGGGATCTTTTCCTGCAGATTCTTTTCGTTCCTGAGCATCTTTAAGCACTTTAATAGCATAACGTTTTGTTTTCTCAGAAATCTCAAGTTTGCTTGAAATTCTTGAAATGCATTGAATTGAATCTACAACAGGCATTTTTAATTCTAATTCATGATGTATTAATCGATA
>NZ_JAOULD010000043.1 GCF_029882185.1 Candidatus Nitrosopumilus sp.
TTCTTTGGAAATTTTTTCTTTGGCAACTAGTTTATCTAAACTCCATTTTATTTTCTCCATTGCTTTATCTAAAAATTCTTGTTTAATGTCACGTAAAACCACATTATACCCTGCAGTTGCCGATACTTGAGCAATACCATGTCCCATCACACCTGATCCTAAAACTGTAATATTTTTTACTGTCACAATAAAGCAAAATCGTGTATCCTTTATAATGTATTTCATGATTGTTGATTATATTTTGTTATTTTAGAAAATGATTCCAAAAATTCCAATATGATATGCTTTTTAACTTCTATACTATGTGTAGATCTGATTCTATGGTTATTTTAGAAGAAAAAGATGGGTGTCATGATTAAACAAATTTCTGTGTTGTTACTTTTTACTGGCTTATTAATTCCTACTATATCTGCACAAACATTTGATGAATCTGCATTATTCAAAAATACACAAACGTTTCTTGATGATAAACAATATGATAACGCAATTAACGAACTAAATAAAATTTTAGAAGAAGATCCGGACAATATACAGGCTTTAAACGAAAAAGGGAATATTCGCTTAATTCAAGGAAAATATGTAAAGGCTCTTCAAAATTTTGAGAAAACTTTACAATTACAGCCAAAAAATATTGTGGCATTAAATGGACATGGAACTTCTTTATATTATCTTGACCAATACGAAGATGCATTAGATTCTTTTAATTCTGTTTTAAGACTTGATAGAGAAAATATTGTTGCATTAATTGGAAGTGGAAATATCCTTCTCAAAGAGCAACAATATGATGATGCTATTTTGTTTTTTGATATCGTATTGGAGAAAGAACCAAACAATGTTACTGCGCTTGTTGCTAAAGCAAGTGCTTTATTTGATACTAACCAATACAAAAAATCTATTGAAATGCTTGATAATGCAATTCAATTGGATTTAGATAATGCTATTGCATTAAACGAAAAAGGTCAGGTCTATTTAGATATAGAAGAATATGCGTTAGCACGAGATATTTTTACTGATGTATTAGAATTGGATGAAAAAGATATTTCTGCATTACTTGGAATGGCAGAATTAAATTTCTTAGAAAATAAAAACATCAAAGCCGAACAATTCTATGATAAAGTACTATCATTGGATCCTGATAACTTGGAAGGCCTGCTAGGGAAAGCCAATGTTTTACAAAATCTGGGACGTAGTGATGATGCATTAAGATATTTTGATGAAGCATTGGAAGTAGATCCTGATAATTTGGAGGCATCAAGTGGTAGAGATTCTGTTTTAGAAAATGAGGTGAGTACTTCTCTGGATTTGATACTGATAATTACAATTATTGGTAGTATTACATCTGTTTTCTCTTTTGTTGTAGTGATGATCAAAATTAAAGAGAATAAAATATTACATGAACGAGTGCTTATAGCTGATGAACAGATTGAAGATCTGGTTGATAAATTCATGAAACGACAACAAAAACCAAAAAATGATTAAAATCATGTTTTCTAAATAATACATATCGTTAGAATCGAATGTTTCTCTCAAATTTTGAGGATTGCAAAATAAGTTTCGAATACTTTTTAATGTATTTCAAAATTTTATCAAATCATGGGCTTGTTTAAACGTAAAAAGGATGATGAACATAAAACAAAATGTGATGTATGTGGAACAGAATTGCATGATCCTGAACGATTAAAAAAACATATGAAAAAAGCACATGGAAACGTACCTGCCAAAAAGATGGATCCTAATGCAGGCGATGGCGGTACTTGGTAATTGGAACTCAGTTCAGGTCAAAAGACTAGTCTTGTGTTTGTAGGTGCTTTCCTTACTGCTGGAATTGTATTATCTACTCTGGTTTTCCCCTTTTGGAATTTAATTCGCGAAGATGTCTATGAGAAAGTGATCATATTGACAAATGATGATGGAGTTTGTTATGTGGAAACTAAAGATACTATTCCAAAAATAATTGAAAATTGCACATTGAAATCAGGGGATGTGGCTACGATCAAATTTGGAAAAGATTTGGCCTGGGCAACTATTGTTGAACCTTAATCGATGATTTAATATTTTAAAACATCTGTTACATTATTGTGGATTGTGTATTTTGTAAAATTATTTCTGGTGAAATAAAATCAAAATTTCTAAAAGAAACTCCCTCCTCTGTTTCTTTTCTTGATGCTTTCCCTCTTGCAGCGGGACATGTGCTTGTAATTCCTAAAAAACATCATCAAAAAATTCAAGATATGAGTCTAGAAGAAAATGCCGACTTGTTTTCTCTAGTTCATGAAATTATATCTAATGTCGATAAAATTACTGGTTCTACGCTTGTTGCAATACACAATGGAAAAGATGCAGGCCAAGAAATTCCACATGTTCATGTTCATTTAGTCCCAAGAAGCAAGGATGATTCTGCTGGAGCAATCCATAGTATGTTCAATTCTGATGTGAATTTATCCGAGTCTGAAATGAATGAATTATACAATAAACTAAAAATCTAATGCGGAAATAATTTTTCTTTTGTGATCTTGTTTTCTACTCTGATTGCTTTTGTTGGGCATGTTTCAGCTGCATTCATTATTTTATTGATTCCTGCACCTTTCTGATTAATTACAGATGATTTAGGGTTTGATTTGCTGGATTTGTTAATCTCAAAAACATCTGGAGCGATTATCTCGCAACTACAACATCCTATGCACAAGCTTTCGTCTACATCTACAAAAAGTTCAGGCTGTTTTTTGGGTTCTTGTGATTTTTCATATTCTCCATTTCTTCCATCTGAATGTATTCTTGCATTGTATTCTTCCCAAAATTTTTTTTCATATTCTTTCCAAAAATCTGGATCTCCTTCTTCAAATCCTCGCGTATATTTTCCCCAATCTTGTTCTGGAATCTTTTGTTCGTTTGGTGCTCCCCATTGAGATTTTCTTTTAAAATTATCTGTGGGTTTTTGCTTTGTTTCAGATGTATTGTGATATGGTGAATAATGCTGATTGTGATTTTTCTTTAGATGGTTATACGCCTCTGTAATTTTCTTAAATTCTGCGTCTTCTGTATTGCCTTGTTTTTTGTCTGGATGATGTTCTAATGCCAGCTTCCTATATGCTGATTTGATTTCTTCTTGTGATGAACTTGAATCAACATTTAGTACTCTGAGTGCTTGATATGTATTCACTAGATGTAGAGATTTGTTATATGTTAAAAATAATTACTATTGTAAGGTTATCTTATTACTCTAGTACAATCTCATCATCTGCTTTCCATGCGGGTTCTACAATACACAGAAATTTCAAATTTATTGTCCCTGAATTTTCAATAAATTGCTTGGAATTTGGTGGAACGTATGCTGAATCATCCTTTTGTAATGCATGTTTTTCCCCTTCGATCGTCAGATTTCCTGTACCTTCTATAATATAGTAAATTTCTGAAGATTTGATTTTGTGGAGTTTTGATTTTTTTCCTGGTTCTAACGTAAATTGAGCTAAACTGTAGTTAATTCCATTTAATGTGTTGTGCGGGTGAAAATATTGTTTAATTTTTGTCTCTTCATTACCTTCAATAAAGTTTAGTTCAGAATCTTTAAGCAATGACATTTTGTCTAAATTATTTTTGAAACTTTTGTTTTAAAATCTGATTCATACCATTCTGTTTTGTATGTTGCATTTTCTCTTGGCAGAATATTGATTGCAATGTGAGAAAATTCTTTTTTCTTGTCTATAGAACCGTGTGTATGTAGAGTTTTTGCTGGAATGTGTACAATGTCTCCTTCATTAAGGCTAATTTTTTTAATTTTTTTAATTTTAAAATTATCTTTACTTGTGCCGTATTTTTTAAAAATCTCTAGACTTCCTTTCCCTTTTATTCCAATTAACACTTGATTCCCATTATGTTTATGTAGTTTAGTTCTTGATCCTTTCTCAAAATGAACATGATAAATGTCTTGATCTTTGGATTTAATTTTCTCTGATAATACTTTCATCCATGTTTTTGCAGTAAACCATTCTGGATTTATTTTTCTTTGATCATTAGTGCCTGAAATATTTGCTTTTTCCATTTTAAATCCTAGATAAAATTTTCTTTTTCTTTTCTTGGAATTCCTTTTCAGTTAAAATTCCGTCTTTTCTTAATTTTCCAAGCTTTTCTAGTGTTATCAAATCTTCTTCTGTTTTACCTGTTGCTTTTTTTGCAGCAGCTATGCCTTCATTGATTTTTTTAATTCCTTTTGATTTGATCTGTTCTTTTTCTTTTAATGCTTTTTTAGTTAATTCTTCACTTGTTTTTTTTGCTTGAGCAGCTGCCATTTCTCCAAATTCTACCGCATCTTCAAGTGCTTCATCTGCTCTCTTAATTCCATCATCAATTGCTTTATCTGCTTTTTTCAAAAATCTCTCAATGTATCCTGTTTTCTTTTTTGCTGCCATATCATTTAGATAAAAATTCTATTATTTAATCTCTAGTAGAATTGGTTTAATAGGTACAAACACGTTATTGCAGTATCTTTGTCTAAACCAAAATATGATGTAAAAACAGTTGTCTTGAAAAAAAATATTGATGACAAAGAAGCATCCGAAATTGTGGAACAAAAAAAGACAACTCTTTTCAAATCTCTTTTATCTAGACCCAAAAAAGAAGATGTTCATTTTCATTCTTTAAAATTATACTATGAGTGCATGTTGATAGTATCTGGGAAATATACTGCAGATTATTTTAGAACAGCAACTCATACGATTTCTGTTGATTCAAATGTACATGAGGTAATTCTGGGCGATGGCGTGTTTCCTGTTCGTTCTAAATCTACTTTGGAAAAGGCATTTGTTGGAAAACGAGGCAAAAATAAAGTTGACATGGACTTGGAAGAACATGTCTTTGTTGAAGAAGAAGATGAGTTGATTTTTGATCATCATGGAAGAGAGATAGAGTTTCAATTCAAAATCAATCCCAACACAATGGAAAATTACCCTAAAGAATTACTGGAAGAAAATATCTCTAATGTAAAAAAACCTGAAATGGCTCATGACGCAGCAATTGATATTCTTCAAACTCATTTGAAAAAACCTTTGGATGCTGATGTGAGAAATCTTAATGAAGAATTCATTTTACATGATATTTCTGAAGTTTACGTACCTATTTTTGAAGCAAGATTGATTGGTCCAAAAAAGAAAGTCGGGTTACTTAGAATTGATGCAGTACGCAAAAAAATACTCTGACTTTATTCAGAGTTTCACTATTTTTCTAAATTGATCATTGGAGTGCAGTTTGACAAATATGGGCTCTTCTTTTGCCCATGAACGAATTATTTTGGGGTTTGCAGAAACTGCCTGTTTTAACAATTCTAACGATTCAGGAAATTCTTCTAATGCTGCTTTGCTTCTAGCCTTTGCATAAATTACATTAACATTATTTTTGTATTTTTTTAAAATCTCGTCAAACACATCTAGTGCTTTCTCATGTTGTCCTAGTTCTGCTAATTGAACACCTTTTTGAAAAAATGCATCTTGATTATTTGGATATTTTTTACAAACATTCTGAAAACAATTCAACGCTTCTTCATGTTTTTTTAATTTACCGAGTACAATTCCCTTGTAGATCATTGCGTTTGGTTTTCTTGGTTCAATTGCTATTGCTTTATCCAGAATCTTTAACGCTTCTTCATGTTCTTGGAGTTTGTCAAGTAAGACACCTTTGTTAAAATAAGATGAAGCATTTTTTGCATCCATTTCTATTGCTTTATCATAACATTCTGCAGCGGCTTGAATGTTTCCGTTTTCTGCCATTGCAATTCCCTTGTTATTCCACGCTTGAGCATCTTTTGGGTTGATCTCTAACAATGTATCAAAACACGTAATTGCATCACTGTATTTTTTAATCTGATTTAATGCCAAACCTTTGTTAAATAATGCTGAAGCATTTTTTGATTCTTGTTTTAGTATTTTATTAAATAACGAAATTGCTCCTTTTGGCTGGTTTTTCTCCATCAATGACATTGCATTATACATCAAATCTTCTACATTATCTTTGGAACCGAACAATCCCATGATTTCTCAAAAATGATATTGCTAATGAAAGTTTGGCTTTATTCTGATTGTTTTAAACTTGTTTTGCATCTACAATGGAAGTTGATCTATTAACAT
Organism: Candidatus Nitrosopumilus sp.; assembly: GCF_029882185.1. Lineage (GTDB taxonomy): Archaea > Thermoproteota > Nitrososphaeria > Nitrososphaerales > Nitrosopumilaceae > Nitrosopumilus. Next base: position 6,117 of record NZ_JAOULD010000043.1, read on the forward strand.
TTGTATGATGGTGGGATTCTTATTTCATTGTTGACTGATTTTCTACTTCATTATGCTGTAAAAAAAATCCATGTTCACAGGTGGCCTATGGATTCTCCTATGTGGAGTGATTCTATCAAAAAGGAACTTGACGATTCAATTAATAAAAATCCAAATAAAAAAACAGTCATCCTTAAAGAAAATGAAATCCAGATTGAAAATTTCAAATTTAAATCTCTTAAAAAAATTGGAATTACTGTACCTTTTTTTAAAAAAGAATGCACCCTAATATTTGAGGGAAAATTTGAATCTTTTTTTGCACATGTTCATGTTACTATAAAATCTGAAAATTATGTCGATGTTTTTACAGAACTGACTTCTTGGAAAAATAGATTTTTCTCAAATGATCCATAAATCCAAATCTGTTCTTACTCTTTTTAAAATAAATAATTGATATGAAATATCTCATTTTACTGTAGATTCTAAACTTGTTTTTGATAATACTGATATTATTTTAACAAATTATCTACCTGTTTTTTTATTTCATCAAAAATATCTGCAACTCCTTCCATTATGCTATTTGGAACACATTTCCCATTTTCAACATGTGTGCCCTCGCCACATATCAACGAATTCAAATCTTGTGACACAAGATTTTTATGAATTTCTGCATTCATCTTGTTTTTCACCTCGTCATAAATTGAAATTTGTTTTACTGATTCAAAAGATACGGGAATTCTAAATCCCAACAACTGAAAATATGCGATTCCTTTCACTTTGATATCCATCAATCCTTCTGAGTCAATAATTGAAATAGATGCTGGAGCTATGCTGGTTTTTTGAATATTTTGAAACGATATGATCTCTTTTGTTTGACCTGGATTGATTGTGGCGTTAATCTTACTGTTACCGCTTCCTATTGAAACATCGTTTACTAAAACATCATAATGTAAATCTGGGATGTATATCGGAAGAAATCCGTTGTTGCTTAGACTGAATATTAAATTTAGATTAATCCCTTGAATCAAACCAAATGCCGCATCAAACCAATTCCCTGATAAGACGTTCAATCCTATTTTTAGTAAAATCTCTTTGTCTATTGGCTCCCAATCTATGCTTTGAAATTCTACGCCGTTGAGACTAACCGCAATTTGTGTGTACGAATATACAAATAAAACAATAATTGTAATTATTACTAGAAAAATTATCCCTGCAATTACAGATTTTTTCATATTCTCTGTGAGGCTAGAACCATCTTTTTGATGTCTTCTTTAGAGTGGGCATTAGATATCGCACCTAACTTTCCTGGCAAGAAAAATATCTTATCATGTGCTATCATCTTAAAATGATATTTCTGTAGAGTGGAATTGTCACATTTAGCAGCATCTGCAGAATTTTTGATTTCTGTAATTCCATTTTTCACAAAATGAGTCATAAACAAAGACCCTTTCCCTGTGACTATTACTTTGCCATCAAAAACTTTGGTTAATTCTTTTCTTGCATAGTCTCCCAAATTGTTAATTTTGGAATATATTGATTTTTCATTTTTTAAAACAGACAAAGTTGTAAATCCAGATGTCATTGTTGCAGGATTTGCAGAAAATGTTCCTCCACCGACATAGCTCCTCTCGGACTTTTTCTTACCTCTGGTATCTGCAAACTCCATGATTTCTTTTTTACCTGCCATTACTCCAATTGCCATACCTCCTCCGACAATTTTCCCCAAAGTCACAATGTCTGGATCTAATTTCATTGTAGGATATAGACACCCAAATCTAAATCGAAATCCTGTAACTATTTCATCTAAAATAAACAACGAGTTATTTTTCTTGCAAAATTCTTGCACTCCTTTCAAATAATCTGCATCTGCTGGAATGCATCCTCCTCCTCCTAACACTGGTTCAATGATCACACCTGCCAAATCTTTAGAATATTTTTTCAAGATTTTTAGAGAGTTCTCTAAATCATTATAAGGAATTGAAACAATCTTTTCTTCATTTACCACTCCGCTGCTTTCAGATTCTGTAAATGGCCAGTTCACACTCTTTAGCAAGTCTGATGTATATCCGTGCCATCCCCCATCAATTTTTGCAATAACTTTCTTTCCAGTAACAGAACGAGCTAATCTTACTGCATACATTGTAGCTTCAGTACCTGATGTGACATAACGAATTTTTTCAGCGACAGGTACTGCTTTTGAAATTATCTCTGATAGCTTTATTGTTTGCTCATTTACTGTTCCATACATCCAGCTTTTCTCAATTTGTTTTTTCAAAGATTCTTTGACTTTACTGTGACCATGGCCTAAAATCAAAGACCAATGACCCATCCAATAATCTGTGTACTTGTTGTTATCTACATCGATAAGGCTTGTCTCTTTAGATGCTTTTACGACAAATGGATATGGTTCATAAAATCTTATGTTATGAGAAACACCATTTACATGAAGTTTAGATGATTGTGCAAATATTTTTGCAGATGTTTTTGTATTCTTTTTGTATTCTGAAATATAACTCAAAAGCAATTTTCAGAATAAGATCTGTCATTTTAACTATTGACCTCTATTGTTTACTTTGTGGCAAAAATTCCCTTCAAAAAACATATAATTTTTACAATTTTTTGTCCGATCAGGCATAATTTCACGTATGGTTTATATGGTTTCTGCATTCTTCGGCTTCTGCATACGTAACGCAATAGGCGGCGCTCGTGATGAAGTATGGCAAGATGCCACTTTGTGATTCATGGGCCTCCAGTTACGCATACAAGAATGAGGATTTGATCAAGTGATCAATATCTGAAATGTGAAGATTATGTGCATCCGTCAATTCCAATTAAAGTACAAATGTACTTCAATAATCAAAATACAAAAAATAAATCAGAATCCGGTTGATCCTGCCGGACCTGACTGCTATCGGATTGATACTAAGCCATGCGAGTCATTGTAGCAATACAAGGCAGACGGCTCAGTAACGCGTAGTCAACCTAACCTATGGACGGGAATAACCTCGGGAAACTGAGAATAATGCCCGATAGAACACTATATCTGGAATGGTTTGTGTTCCAAATGATTTATCGCCGTAGGATGGGACTGCGGCCTATCAGTTTGTTGGTGAGGTAATGGCCCACCAAGACTATTACAGGTACGGGCTCTGAGAGGAGTAGCCCGG
>NZ_JAOULD010000095.1 GCF_029882185.1 Candidatus Nitrosopumilus sp.
TCCACTGCAGGAAAACCCTTTGAAATTGGAGTCTTTGTAAATAGCACTGCAAGCTATACTGAAGCAAATGCAGGAATAATTGATGTTAACGTAAAAGCAGCTGGACGGAATGGGAGAAAAGTTAGATTGGGGTTTCACTTTAAAGATGATAGATTTAGAATAGAATCCACATGCGGTGCATATTTGGATGAAACAAACTTGCCCCTGCAAGATTTTGACTTGATGGATATTCATTTACAGATTCATGCAGAAGATGCAAAACAACGTGATGTGATTTCATTTACTGTTACAATTCATGAAATTGAAAATGATGTTGAAATTGAAAAAAGAGGACTAAGTACTATAATTCACATTGTTTAATTTGGAATTCTATCTTACTATCTCTAATTCCATTGCCGGCTCTTCCAAATAATCAATAAACTTGCCAGTGCTTTCAAGTTTTATTGAATTTATTTCATCCAAATCCTCAAAGGAGTTCATTTTGAGATATCCTTGTGATGCGGTATACAAGACATCGTTAATGTAAAACGTTCTTGCATTATCTATTCCGTAATATCTCCAATTGTTGTCAGAGTGGGTGATGGTTCCTTTTTCCTCAAATCCCTTTGTCTTGTCTAGATCAAAGACGTAAAATCCGCCCCATCTGTTATAGTCTGGCGCAAACATTTTGGAACTTGTAACATCCTCTAGACTTTTGGCATCCGCACTGATTGGAATTGATAGAATATTTCTTGTTTTATCAAAGAAAAATGCTTTGTGATTGTGTAATGCTTCAGAGTGGGTAGAACTATCACCAATTACATAATCATCCACAACTTTGGGATTGCTTACATCTGCTACATTGAATAATGCTATTTTGATTCCTAATTGCTGGACTCTGTTATTGTCTATTTCTTTAGTATCTCTGCCTACTCCGATTATGTGCTCTTCATCATATGGGTGCAAATAGTTTGAAAATCCTGGAATTTTTAATTCTCCCAAAATTTTAGGCGTATCTGTTGATAAATCAATTACAAAGAATGGGTCAATTTGCTGGAATGTCACCATGTATAGTCTGTCTCCAATGAATCTTGTAGAGAATATGCTCTCATCAGGTGCAATCTCTTCTAGTTCTCCAACTATCTCCAATTGCTCATCTAAGACATAGACTGCATTTGAGCGAATAGTTCCCTCATATTGAGTGTAAATTTCGCTAGTTGTTGCAACTCTAAACCTATCTCTGCTCTCATCCATTGAGAATTGATTTAGTAATCTTCCAGGAACTGTTCCCTTTGCGACATATTCTATTTTATCCTCATCAATTGAAATCTTGTGAATTATTGTTTTGCTTGCATCTTCTTGGATTTTTCTATCATATTCATTTAATGCCTTTTTGATTTTTTCAAACAGTTTTTCTTTCTCATTTTTGTCCATTTCGTTGTAAGCGTTTTGCATTAATTCTGAAATCTTTGCCCATTGTGCTGAAGAAGTTAGTGAAGAATCATTTTGTATTGACTTGATTTCATCTTGGATGTTGTTTGGTAATAATGGCACAATCGCATCAAAGAATCTGTCTCTTGATGAATCCTCATAAAATCCAAATGGCATGTTTTGCTGATATGTGAGGTAAAAATTATCTTCTGATACATAAAATGAACCAGTATATCCCATAAGGAATGTTTCAGAATTTATGTTGTCCCCGAATATGTCAATTGCAGTTAGTGTGTTAAAGTTTGAGAACTGTTCTACATTATCAAAGTAAAATGCTTCTGGAGTCATTATTCTAACTGAATCTTCCATGATTACTGGCAGTCTTGGGTATTGGTGGTCTATGTTGCTATTAGTTACAAAATATGCATAATCTCCAATCATTCTTGCATCTCTGAAATGACCATCAATGGAATAGTCTTTGAAAATGGTTGGGTTTTCTTTATCAGAGACATCTACAATTAATGCATGTGTAATGGAACTATAAGATCGTCTTGGAACAAAGTCAAATAATGGAATTATTTCCTCGTCGCTTTGTCCGTTGTAAAATATTACTAGCCTGTCCTCGTTGAGGAACATGTTCTGAATATATTGAGATTCAATGTCTAGTGCAATTTTAAGAATTAACTTTGCATCTTCAGCAGGGTATGCATCGATGATTGAAAGTGTATTTTGTGAGACAATGTAAACATACTTTGAATCGTTTTTGAGATAATCTGGCTCATCAACATTTGCGACTTGAACATTTGTTGTTGAATAGTCTATTCCACCT
>NZ_JAOULD010000044.1 GCF_029882185.1 Candidatus Nitrosopumilus sp.
CTATGTTGACAGGTATAACAACGAGGCAACATACAAGAAGTGGTTTGATGAGAACTTTCCAGAGTATGATTCTATTTATCAGGCAGTTGGATTAGAGGAGCCAGTTAAACTAGCGCCATTTGTTGATGAGAAAAAAGATCCGCAAAGCTATGTTGACAGGTATAACAACGAGGCAACATACAAGAAGTGGTTTGATGAGAACTTTCCAGAGTATGATTCTATTTATCAGGCAGTTGGATTAGAGGAGCCAGTTAAACTAGCGCCATTTGTTGATCCAAACTTGGATCCACAATACTATGTTGACAGATACAACAAGGAATCAACTTACAAAGATTGGTTTGATAAAACACATCCTGACATCACAATTTACCAGGCAGTTGGATTAGAAGAACCTGAAGAGATTGTAGAGGAATTCGGAGAATGTGGAGAAGGAACAGACCTTCTCAATGGAGTCTGTGTAATTATAGACAATTCTGAAGGAGGTGGATGTCTTATTGCTACTGCAACATATGGCTCTGAGATGGCACCACAGGTTCAGTTCCTCAGAGAGATTCGCGATAATCAGTTGATGAATACTGATTTAGGAGTGTCATTTATGAGCGGATTTAACCAATTATACTATACATTCTCACCAACAATTGCAGATTTTGAGAGAGAAAGTCCAGTGTTTAAGGAAATGGTAAAGATTGGAATTACTCCATTGTTATCAACACTTTCTGTAATGGAATATGCAGGGACAGAATCTGAAGTATTTGGTTATGGAATTGGTGTAATTTTGATGAATTTGGGAATGTATGTTGGAATACCAGCAATAATTATTTTCAAAACAAGAAAATACATAAGAATCTAAAATCTTCAAAACGAGTGAACCTCAATTGATCTAATGGGTAGTGAAATTTATTATCTGATTATTTAACTTTAATTCATGAAGATTAATTACACTTTGAAAAATAAAATAATTTTTAGTCTATTATTAACACTTTTTATTGTATCCATACAATTTGCTTATGCAGAACCTGAATTTTCTTTCAAGTTTGGCACTTCTGGTACTGATGATGATGAATTGAACAATCCTACAGATGTAGTTGTTGATAAAAATGGAAAAAATATCTACATAGTTGACAATAACAATGACAGAATTAGTGTATTTGAGATTGATGGAGATTTTGATTTTATATTTGGAACATCTTGTGACATTGCAGTAATACAAGATTGTAATGATAATGCAGATGGTGCAGATGAAGACGGGGATGGACAATTTAACAATCCACTAAGCATTGTAAGAGATGCACTGGGTAAATTTTTTGTAGTTGATGTAGGTAACAAAAGAATTCAAGTGTTTGATGATGATGGAGAGTTTCAATTCAAATTTGGCTCATCAAATAGTGGAGTAGATGAATATCTAGGATCGGCTACTGGAGTTGTAATTCAAGAATCAACAAGAGAGATTTTGGTTTCAAACATTGAAACAGATTCAATATCTGTCTTTGATTCAACTGGAAACTATATGTTTGAATTTAATTCCTTTAATGGAAACGATGATTTTAAAAATCCAACACATATGGTAATTGATAATTCAAATCAAATTCTATATGTTTCAGATTCTGGAAACGACAGAATAGTGATCTTTGAGCTAGTTACAGGTACAACCTGTCCTAGTGGAACAGATGAAGTAGTAGACGGAGTTTGTTTTGTTGAAGAATTTGGAACTACAGGAAATGAGGACGGAGAGTTTGACGACCCAAATGGACTTGCATATGACTCAGTAAATGATTTGTTGTATGTTGCAGATTCAGATAATGACAGAATCCAAGTGTTTGAGATGGTTGAAGGCAATACGTGCCCTAGTGGAACAGATGAAGTAGTAGACGGAGTTTGTTTTGTTGAAGAATTTGGAACTACAGGTTCAGATAATGGACAATTTGACTCACCAATGGGAATAGCATTAGATGAATCAAATGATTTGCTAGTAGTTGCAGATTCAGATAATGACAGAATCCAGGTGTTTTCTCTAAATTCAGGCCCAGAAGTTTTACTTCCTGATAGACCAGAAAATATTAAATCATCACCAGTTTCCCCAACATCAATAATTCTTTCATGGACAGAACCAGATATGGCTGAAAATATTCCTAAAATTACAGGTTACAAAATAGAATATAAAATTGGAACAAAGGATTACATCCCAGTTACAGAAAACACAGCAAGTAAGACTACATCATTTATTCATCAGGGTTTAGATTCTGATGAAACATATTCTTATCGTATATATTCAATTAATTCAGCTGGAACCAGTGTTGTATCATCAACCACATCAACAAAGCCAGCACATACAACAACACCAACTGCATTAACTGCAGCTGCAATTTCACCAAGTCAAATCAAACTTTCATGGTTACCACCATCTCAAACTTTTGGACAATCAATTTCAGGGTATGAAATTAAACGTGAAGTTATTGCAGGAGTTTATGATACAATAGGAAATACAAATGCAGGAACTACGACATTTGTTGTAACAAATTTGTCAACTGATAAAACTTACACCTATGTAGTTAGTGCAATTGTTGGATATGGGTCTACACAAGAATCGCCAACTGCGTCAGCTACTCCACAAGAAGATTCTGTAAATGTTGTAGGGGATCCAATCACATCAACTGTTGTTCAAATGACAAAATCATCTCCACCAATAAAATTAACTGCGACAGTTGTATCTCCAACTCAAATTAACCTAGCATGGAGTCCTCCAGTAGAAGATGGAAATACTCCAATCACAGGCTATAAAATTGAAATGAAAAAAGACGACGGAAACTATACTACATTAGTTGAAGATTCAGAGAGCACTACAAGAACATATTCGCACAAGAGTCTTACCACAAATTCAAAGTACACCTACAGAGTTTCTGCAATTAATGTTATGGGAATAAGTGACTCATCAAATGAGTTTGCTGCCACTCCAAGATCAACTAATATCCAAATAAGTCCCTTAGGAAAATTAAACATAGATGAAGGCAAATTATTGCTATTCACAGTCAAATTAACAGATAATTCAGTGAGTAATGTGGTGTTTAGTCTAGACAAGAACCCACCTGCAGGAGCTAAAATCATATCAAACACAGGAGTATTTTCATGGACACCAAATAGTTCTGATGGGGGAAAGACATACACATTTGATGTCATTGCCAAAAAAGACGGAGTTGAAGACAGAGAAACAATATCCATTACAGTAAATGACGTGTTGACAAGTTCACAGCCAGATCCAGTCACAGAACCAATAGATGAACCTGAAGAGTTAGGAATCGCATCATTTGTTGATGAGAAAAAAGATCCGCAAAGCTATGTTGACAGGTATAACAACGAGGCAACATACAAGAAGTGGTTTGATGAGAACTTTCCAGAGTATGATTCTATTTATCAGGCAGTTGGATTAGAGGAGCCAGTTAAACTAGCGCCATTTGTTGATGAGAAAAAAGATCCGCAAAGCTATGTTGACAGGTATAACAACGAGGCAACATACAAGAAGTGGTTTGATGAGAACTTTCCAGAGTATGATTCTATTTATCAGGCAGTTGGATTAGAGGAGCCAGTTGTAAAAGAGAAAAAGTTTGGAATTTGTGGTCCCGGAACAAAACTAGTTGATGGCGTATGCACAATTGTAAAGAAACCAGTTGTAAAACCATGGTGGCAATTTTGGTAATCAGTTGTAAAGTTAAGTTTTAATCACAATGCTATTTGAATATAGTAAATGGGGAAATTAAGTAGAAATCTTAGAATTTGTGGAGATTGTGGAATTGCATATACCTCTGTAAGCTTTACAAGGTACATTGATCAGTGCCCTATTTGCAACTCACGTAGATTTGAATCAATTCCTGTAAAATCAGCAGATGAACAACATTCTTCATCATCAACATAGATTTTTTAGTAGAAAATAGAATCAATACTTATTGTCTGAAGATCCAGAAATTGCAAAAATTATGCAAAAAAAGATGGAAGAAATGCTCAAACCAAAGCCAGAACCTGAAATGGAGCCTGGAATAATAGATTTGAATGACTCTAATTTTGATCAAGTAATTTCTACTGAGAATCCAACTTTGGTAGATTTTTGGGCTGAATGGTGTGGACCATGTAAATCCATGCATCCTGTATTTGAAAACTTGTCAAAAAAATATCCAAATGTAAAATTTGCAAGAGTTAATGTAGATAACAATCAAAATATCTCAATGAGATTTGCAGTGCAATCTATTCCAACATTTATTATGTTTAAGTCTGGACAGATAGTTGATAAAATGATGGGGGCAGTAGGAGCTCCTGGAATTCATATGATTTGTAAAAAACATTCAAGTTAGTAAGCATATACAGGTTCAATTTCTCTTTGAATTCTAACAATGTCATTGAAAACTTCTTGTTCTTCAGTAGAAAGTTTATGCATGAATTTTTTCAAAATTTGTTTTGCCTCATGTGATGGCGGGAATGTGTAGAATACTTCTTCTTCAAAGATTTGTCTACCTATTGTAACATCTTTAACAGAACATGCAACCTCATCTCCTGCTTTAGCAGACGAAACAGTCTTTTTGTCCAGTTGTAATTGGTGAATGTATCCAACCTTATGTCCCTTCATATTCATAAATGGAATCTTGTGTTTTAGATTTCCAACATCAATGCGAACTCCAAAGACTGCAGGATTATTATTTCTAAATACCATTCCCTTCATGAATGTGAATTTAGATATTGGTATAAGTTCTGAAAACATTGCATCTTCTTCATTTGCAGAGTCTTCTTCAACCCATGCGTTATAGTTGTCAATCAAGCTGTAGATTACTTTGTCCTCAAACAGTTTGATGTGACTTGTTTCTGATTCATCTTTTGCATCAGGTAACACCTTGACATTAAATGCCAAAACAACTCCCAAGTGTCTGTCATTTTCTTTGATAGCTTTGGCTTCAATGACATCTCGTCTAGTTACTGGACCAATGTCTGCTTTTGCAACAGGAACTTGTGAACGCCTTAACATCTCAATTATTGCCTCAAGTGAGCCTATAGTATCACATTTCAGAATTACTCCATTGGTTTCTGTGTCAACAAATACAGATTGCATCTCAGATTCAATGAGTTTAGTATATTTGGCAATCTCTTCAGCATTTGTTGCAACATACAGAGTACTTCCGGGAAGGACTCCCTCAAGATCAGGTGATGCTATTTTAAGTCCAGCTGCTGCCTCCACTTGAGGGACAGGTTTGAACTTATCTCTAGGATCACGCATTTCATCAAGAGGTTTTGGCAAGAGAAGTGCTTTGGGTTTTGTAACAATGACAGAATCACGTTTTGCAACAACAATACTGTTTTCTTTTTTGATGATTCCATCAATTAGGATAATATTTGCAGTTTGTCCCAATCCAATCTCATCTTTTACTTCAAGAACAATTCCACGTGGTTCTTTTTCTTCTTGGTTGAGTCTTTTCTGCAGATATTGTTGAGTCAATCCAACTAAAACACTGAGTAATTCAGGAATACCAACACCAGAGCGGGCAGATATTGGAACTATGGCAATTTCTGATTTAAAGTCCTGTACACGATAAAATGCCTCAGATTTGTAACCAAGAATAGACAATGTTCCCACAACATCATACACTTTTTGATCTAGATCAGCTTGAACTGATGCATCTTGTTCTTTGATTGATTGTGAAATAAATTTTGTATCAGACTTTCGCCATCCAGATATTTGATCACATTTGTTTAGTGCAACAACAAATGGTACTTTTCTGCTCTGTAAAATTTTAAGACTCTCATTTGTTTGTGGTTGAAAACCACGATTAACATCAACTACTAGAATTGCAATATCTGCTGCAGAGCCACCTCTGGAACGTAGATTTGTAAATACTTCGTGTCCTGGCGTATCAATAACCAAAATTCCAGGAACTTTGTTTTCAGATTGTTCTAGTTTTTGGTAAAGTGGTCCACACATTTCTTTGATGGTCTCAGTTGGAAGAAAACTTGCACCTATATGTTGGGTAATTCCACCGGCTTCTCTTCCCTGAACACCTGTACCACGAATTCTATCTAAAAGAGAGGTTTTTCCAGAGTCTACATGACCAAGAACTGCCACTATGGGCTGACGAATTTGCAAATCAGATCACTCAAATGCTACCCTCGATTCGTGATCAAAACTTTCTTGTGAATCTGATGCATGAATTATATTTTCACTAAACCCTAATCCAAAGTCTCCTCTAATGGAACCAGGATCTGCTTCAAATGATTTTGTTGCACCAATCATTATTCGTGTAGTGGCAATTGCATTATTTCCTTCAATTATTGCAGCTACTACAGGTCCTGATGTGATAAATGATGTCAACTCACCAAAGAAAGGTTTGTCTTTGTGAACACCGTAAAAATTTTCTGCTTGTGCTTGAGTAAATGTAAACATCTTTAGTTTCAAAAGTTTGAAACCTTTTCTTTCAAATCTAGATATAACTTCACCAACTAGATTTCTAGATACTGCATCTGGTTTTACAATGAATAATGATTGTTCGGTCAATTCTACTTTCTAATTCCGCCTTTGACGTATTTTTTTGTCCACTTTAGCTTTCTTGGATCACGTTTTAAGACTAGTGCATTTTTTTTACATTTTGCAGAACAAAACCATAATACAGTTCCGTCATTTTTAGCAAGCATAGTACCAGATCCTTTTGCAACAGGTCTGTCACAGAAATTACATGGTTTAACTAAAAGACTCATCTAAACACCTATTTGATTTTCTTTGCTTCTCTTTCAGTTTCTCTTAGCATTAAGATTTCTCCTGTTCTAACAGAACCTTTGACGTTTCTTGTAAGAATTCTTCCCTTATCCTTACCAGTAAGAACTTTAACCCTAACTTGAATAACTTCACCAGCAATGCCAGTTCTACCAACAATTTGAATAATTTCAGATTGAACTACTTCTTCAGCATTTTGACTCATTCTTGGGTCTTACCGCCTTTAATTTTAGCGATGGATGATACAACTTGGTCTACAATGTGTTGTGCATCACCTGCATCCAAAATTGCTGCAGCGGCTGAAGTGATATCAATACCTAAAGATTTGCCTAATTCCTGTTTGCTTGGGACAAATGCGTATGCTGCACCTTGTTCTTCACATAGAATTGGAAGATGGGCAACTACCTCTGGTGGTTCGACATCTTCAGCGATTACAATTAGTTTACTAGTACCACGTTCAATTGCCTTTGTTGCTTCGTTGGTTCCTTTCTTGACTTTACCACTAGTTGATGCTACTCTAACGGCTTCTAAGATTGGATTTACGAGGTCTTCTGGCGTCTCAAATTTAACATAATATGATTTTCCCATACTTCGTCACCCTAGGGGTTCATTCTCCATTCTATCCATCGTTGCGTTTGGTTTTAAAAGTGTTATCTGGAAATTATTGAATTGACTTTTTCAAGATATTCAGACATCAATGCATCCAATTTCTCTTGACTTTCAGCTTCTGCATAGACTCTAACAATTGGTTCTGTCCCACTGGGTCTAATCATTACCCAGTTTTTGGGATCAAATGTTATCTTAATTCCATCAGAAGTGTCAGCGTTTGGAAATTCCTCTTTTAGAGCAGTAATCAGAGCAGGGACTTTTTGAGCAAGACATGCAACTTTGTCTTTGGTGGTAAAAGAGGGAGGTAAATTATCAATCTCTTCAGCAAGAGATCTTTCTGATGTCGCTAACAAGTCAAGCATCAATGCCAAAGTCATGCAGCCATCTCTAACTTGATTATGTTTCCCAAACATGTAACCACCATTTTCTTCAAATCCAATTAATGCATCAGTTGAAACCATTTTTCTTGAGACTTCAACACTTCCCACTTTGGTTCTGATAGCTTTGGAATTAAATTTCTCAGCTAAAACTTCAATGTTAGAACCAGAATTCAAACAAGTTACAACTAAAGAATTTGGATTTTTCTTTAGAATATGTTGTGTAAGTACCAGTGCAGACTTATCTCCAGTCAAGATATTCCCATTGTTGTCACAAAAAATACTTCTATCTCCATCACCATCAAATGCAATTCCTACATCAGCATTATGTTCTTGTATAATTTTTGAAAGTTCAGAAAGATTTTGTGGTGTTGGCTCTGATCCACGTCCTGGAAATGTACCATCAATGTTAGGATTTACTAAAAATGTTTCACATCCAAGTATTTCACAAAAGTTAGGTGCAGATACTGCTTGTGCACCATTACCCAAATCTAAAACAACTTTGAAATGTTTAGATTCTATTAATTTAGAATCAATATGTGAAATAATTCCTTCAAGATATGTTTCAATTGTTTGATTTTCGTTTCCAGTAATTCCCCATGAATTAGGTTTTAGCCAGTTTTTTTGTGAATAAATTTCCTCAATTACTAATTCATCTTCACGTGAAATCTCTACACCATCTTTTGCGCAAGGTTTGATGCCATTGTATTGTGAAGGATTGTGAGATGCGGTAATCATAATTCCTCCAGAATATCCCAAACTCTTTACTGCAAATTCTAAACAAGGAGTTGGTACTAGTCCTGCAACATTACAATTAATTCCTAGTGAATTAAGAGCAGAACTTACAACTTTACATATAAGAGGGCTCGATTCTCGTCCATCATATCCAATTAACACAGGTCCTTTTTGAAAATATGTTCCAATTGCAAGTGTCATATCATGAATGAACTCTAATGTGAAATCTTCATTAAAGACTCCACGAATTCCATTTGTTCCAAAAAATTTTGCCACAGTATTATGCAATAATAGATAAATTTGTGTTTAATG
>NZ_JAOULD010000045.1 GCF_029882185.1 Candidatus Nitrosopumilus sp.
TATCTGTTGTCAAACATATGTTTTGTATATGCCTCATTGACCAAGATAACAGGATAGCGAAGCTTTCCTTGATTTTCTACTGCTCTGATCCTTGTTACACCCGCAGTTGTTTCTTCAGTGGCTCCTAAAATTTTCAGATTTTTAAATCGTTTATCAAAATGGGCTTTGATGTTCATATCAGCGCCATCATCAGTGAGAATTGCTGGACTGTGTTTCAATACCTGATCAATACACCAATCATATTCTTTTACTGATTGCCCATGCCAAGAATAAACATGAATGCCTTGAGAAGCCAAAAATGCAGCAATGTCATCTTGTGTGGTTAAAGGATTCCCGCCACAACATGCGACAGTAGCTCCTAATTCTTTTGCACCCATTAGTAAAACAGATGTCTCTTTAGTAATGTGAAGGCAAAATCCCAAAGTAATTCCTTTTAGAGGTTTTGTTTTCTTGTAACGGTTAATGGTATTATCAAGAATTTGCATATGTGATCTGGCCCATTCATAAGATAATTTTCCTTCTCTGATTAATTTTGGACTAGATTTTACTTTGCTCAACAAATCAAACTTTCTTTATTACTATAAAATTCTATCATGCGAATGTAAATAAATGACAAGAATCACACAAAAATATTGACTTGGAAGAAAATTGCAGATAAAGGCACCGTAGAAGCAGGAAAAGGAAAAGCATTCAAAGTAGATGGAAAACAAATTGCAATTTTTAATCAAGATGGATATCATGCAATAGATGATCTATGTGTTCATCAAGATGGATCTATTGCACCAGGAAAACTTGACGGAGATATTGTAGAATGCCCACTTCATTTTTGGCATTATAATATCAAAACAGGAGAACTGACAGACTATCTTAAAGATGTTAAATTACAAACATATCCAGTGGAAGCCAGAGATGACGGAATCTATATCGACATTTAATCATAAAATTCCCCTATAAATTAAAAAAAGACAGTTCAATTTAGGTAGTAACTTATGTAATTTCAAAAAATCACAAAACAGAGGAAGTTACATCTCTAGTGCTAGTATGGGTTATGTTGGACACCGATTATTATCCTGTAATTGTATTATGCCAACAAAATATATTGAATACTGTGTGTTCAAAATGAGCAAAATATGATTGGATATCAGGCATAAGTTTTATTCTTACATCATTTCAAAAAATATTGTTGAATGAAAAAATCCTAGACGAGATTAAAAATCAAAATTATTTTGAAATTACTGATATTATCGAAAAATTTCTTTTAGAACAAATTGATAAGACTCATGCAAAAGGAGTTATCTTAGGATTAAGTGGGGGGATAGATTCAGCAGTTTTAGCTTACATTTGTAAAAGAAAATTACAAGATAAAACCCTTGCATTGATAATGCCAGATACATCAATTACTCCAAAATCAGAAACAGAAGATGCACTCAAAATGATTTCACTTACTGGGATAGAGTATAAGCTAATTGACATCAAGCCCATTATAAATGAATATTCGATGTATCTTGAACCAAATGAGAAAGCAAAGGGGAATTTAAGGGCCAGAATTAGAACAAATATTTTGTATTATTATGCAAATTCTAAGAACTATCTTGTATTAGGGTCTAGTGATAAAAGCGAATACCTGATGGGGTATTTCACAAAGTTTGGAGATGGGGCATCAGACATTACACCAATTGTTTCATTATACAAACTACAGGTAAGAGAAATTGCCAAATATCTAGGAGTGCCAGAAATGGTGATTATAAAGAAAAGCAGCCCTCATTTGTGGAAAGATCATGAAGCAGAAGAAGAATTAGGAGTATCGTATGAAGAAATAGATTCTATTTTGTATTGCCTGTTTGAAAAAAAGATGTCAGTTGATGAAACTGAAAAAACCATTCAAATTGATAAAAAAATAATTGAAAAGATAAATCAATTGCACATAAACAGTGAACATAAAAGATTGCCATCACAAAAACCAGATAGAGTTTAGAATGAAAATCCAAGACACATTATCAAAGGCAGTGCAAGAAGTAGACGTTTCAAAAAAAGTCAAAATATACCTTTGTGGAGTGACAGTTTATGATGAATCTCACATAGGGCATGCAAGAACAATCATTGTTTTTGATGTGCTTAGAAAATATCTTGAAAGCAAGGGAATAGAAATTGAATTTATTCAAAATTTTACAGATGTAGATGACAAAATCATCAATCGCGCCAATGTAGAAAATAAAACTGCAGAAGAAATTAGCACAAAATATATCGAAAATTACTATAATGACTTTGATGGGTTAAACGTAAAACGTGCAACAAACTATCCTAAAGCAACGGAGCACATTTCTGAAATTATAAAATTCATAGAAAAATTAATCGAGAAAGGAGTTTCATATCAAACAAAAAACGGAGTCTATTTTTCAGTATCAAAATTTCCAGAGTATGGAAAACTATCTAAAAAGAAAATCGATGAGCTCCAATCAGGAGCTAGAATCGAGGTAGATGAGGAAAAAAAGGATCCATTAGACTTTGCAGTATGGAAATTATCAAACAAAGAACCGGTATGGGACAGTCCTTGGGGAAAAGGACGACCCGGATGGCACATTGAATGCTCAGCAATGAGCATAAAGTATCTTGGAGAGAATTTTGACATTCATGGAGGAGGAAGGGATTTGATATTTCCCCACCATGAAAATGAGATTGCACAGTCTGAATCATTTACAGGGAATCAATTTGCAAAAATCTGGATGCATGTAGGAATGGTTACAATTAAGGGAGAGAAAATGTCAAAATCAATAGGCAATGTAAAATCAATTAAGCATGTTTTAGAAAATTGGGGACCAAACATCATAAGACTATTTTGTTTGTCAGGACACTATTCAAAACCCATTGATTATTCGGAAGAACTGCTAAAAGAGAATCTGATCAAATGGAGACAAGTTGAAATATGTCATTATGAGTTGATGCATGCAAACAATGAAAGTGATGAAAAAATAGATCAAGTCGTAAATAAACTAAGCACCGAATTTGATAATGCGTTGGATAATGATTTCAATACACATTTGGCATTATCTGCATTTTTCCAGTTAGTAAAAGAAGCAAACAGGTTAGCTGCAGATGAAAAACTAGGTAACGAAAATACCAAATTGATTAAAAAGGAATTAAAAAGAATGTCAGAAATTTTAGGACTGTTAATTCCAGAAATTACAGAGAAGCAAAAGGATGAAATTAATCAGATGATCATAAAAAGAGAAAAAGCTAGAAAAGATAAACGATTTGAAGAAGCAGATAAAATCAGAGGGAAATTAAATGAAATGAATGTGGAATTAATTGATCATAAAGGAAAAACAATCTGGATGATCAAAGAAAAGATAAAGGCTGAATAAAGAAAAGAATTAAGGATTAACCATTGTTAGTTTGCCCTCAATTCTGTCATAGTATCCATTTTGGTCCATAGCAGGAACATAAAATGTTGCAGAAATTACATCTCCAACACCTGTATCACAATCTGTCACAACAACAGAATAACCTAAAACAGATTCACCAACACAGCCATAATCAGTAACAGCAATGACCGATACGTCTTCAGTAACTAGTGTTGGAACTATATTCCAAGGAGTTAATGTGAAAACGAGTATTACTGAAGTGGCTGCAGCTAAAATTAACATGAATTTTAGCAGAGGTGTTTTTGTTTGTGTGGTTTGTTGCATTTCTCCTCATTATGATTTATAATTTGCAGGATATAACCAACAAGAGATTTTTTGTCTAGTGCCAATTAATTCAAATTTTACAATCGCAGCCTTTCTGTTTTAAAATTTGAATTTGTCTAGAGGGTGAATCAACGAAAACATTCTGAATTGAAAGCCCATTTGCTTTTCTCTTGTCTAATGGGCTATGATGAGAATAACCTCTACGAGTCATCTCAAAAACCAATTTTTCGTGCCTGAAATATAGAGCTCTTAGTTTCCCTTTCCAACGAACAGTCTCAGGATGTAAAGAATAACCCTTCTTATTTTCAGTAATTACTGTCCACATAGCATGAAGTTCTCTATGCTCGCCTAACAGATGATTTCGACATAATTTTCTTGGCGAAACATCCCAAATTCTCATTTAGTATCATCCATAATCCTATTCAAACCAAAATTTTTTGCAGTTATGGCATTTTTTTTTTGAAGCAATTATCTCAGATGTAGTTACAGCTTTAACTTTTTTAGAACCACATGTAGGACACCTTAATTCTGTCAAAATATCAAACATCCTTCATTCTTTTAGAATAATCATAATTGAAAATTTTTTCAGGAGTGATTTCAATTGCTACTTCAGTTTTTGCATTATTTTTTAAATACTCTGATAAAATAGATTTTTTCTCTCCAAGGTATTTTGCCATCAAAATTAAAAGAATTTTTTCTCCATCCTCAGGTATAATTTTTGCAATACCATTACCACGAGTTCCTTTGTATGGAGGTTTGTCCGTTGCAATCTCAAAACCACATTCAGGGTTATTTAGCAAGTATGAGACAATTTTTGAAGAACTTTTAGTTGCACAATATATTTTTCCATTAATTTGCTCATACCATAGAGAAATAATATTTGGAGTTCCATCAGGTTTCAAAAAAGCTAATCGGATTGGAATTTTTTGATCAGAAATCAAGTGATCAAAACTAAGTTTATCCATTTTTTGCATTAATCATTCACCAGATCTTCCAATTACTGATTTCGTATAGCAATGATCACAAGACCATTCATGAAATGTCTTGCCACATGATTTGCAAGTTGAAAATATTCTTAATTCCATATTCGTATATGGTTTTAATCATATATAACTAGTGTTAATTTTATAAACTGGTGCCAACTTACCACTAGGAATGATATTTATCACTAGTTAAATACAATTAGCGCGCAATAGCCACATGGCAGAAGAACAAGAATGGGCAAATCTACTTGCTGAAGTTTTTGACAAACTAACTGAAAAACATGCCTCAATCACTTATGATTTTGACGATCTAGAGATGAAAGGTAAAGTGGAAAAAAACGGCAAAGTTGTTCCAACAGGTACAGTTTCTCTTAAAGGGAAATTGACAATTACAGCAAAATGAGGTTTGTGAGAATGGTCAAAAATAATCTCCCAACCAATTTTTTATCTTACTTACAAAATGGAAATCTCAAAATATCCACAGATGATAAGCCTTCAATTCATTTTAGTGTAAGTGGCAATCTAAAAGTAATTAACATAATTGATCTTCCAATAAAAATTCCTAGAAAACAGGGAATTATCAAAAAGCTTTCAGAAGCTAAAGAATTAGCTAAAAATATGAACAAGAGCGGAATGACTTTGGAAATTCAACTACAAGGTAAGACGGTGTTAAAAATTGGTAAAGATGCAAATCCCAAATTAGCTAAAATTGTTACATTAAGCAGCCATATCGAAATTAGAGATTTGAAAAAATTAAAGAGATTAAGTGAAATTCTTTGAAAAAAATTGTTTTCTTTGGAATTGGTCTTTTGATTATTGTTTCAATTAATCCTGCATTTGGTCATAAGCTCATTCCACATGATGATTCCCATAGAGATTTTGATACTGCATTACAAATTCCTGATCATAAAATTTCATGGGCAATTTATGAAAACTTAGGCACAAATGAAGCAAAATTTTATACGTTTGATGCCAAACAAGGAGACCCATTCTATGCGAGTATTGTAATTCCAAAAATAGAAGGGTTGGAAAATTATTCTCCAACACTCGTATTAATGAAAGAAGATAATTCAAACATACAAAAAATTATTTATGAAAAAGGATTTCCAGGAAATGAATTCTATGAACCATTTGGTCAAGTGACATATTGGGAAAGACAGGAATTAAAAGCAGAAATACCAGACAATGGAAAATATTTCATTATTGTCACAGACGAAAAAAATCAGAGTGGAAAATATAGTTTGGCAGTTGGGACAATTGAAGATTTTTCAGGTGAAAATATGTTTACATTATTACCCAAAGCATGGTTAGACACAAAATTATTTGTAAATGATTATGTTTCAATAGGAATTTTATTTGTGATTATTTTCATGCTGTTTACTATTCCAACAATAATCATAATAAAAAAAAGAAAAATGAAAATAAAAGCTTAAGCTAATTTTAGAAAATTTACGCACAAAAAAATTAGTTCAGTCTAATTAGTTTTGTCTAATTTTCGAGTTGTTTAATAGAATTAAAAACCAAGTAATTTCATGAATGCATGGAATAAATTTTGGAATTGGTATGAAAATAAAATTCTTGGAAGCATAATTGTAATTGCAATTATTCAATTCATTCAAGTACCTCACATGATATGGAATGCAGACATTATGTTAGAAACAGGTCTTGTTTCAAGAATACACCCTGTAATTGATTGGTTCTTGTATGGTGTAGACTTGATTGAAATTATCTCAATTGTAAATGTAGGAATGATCATGTTTAGTTTGCTCAAGAAGAGAAAATCTCAAAAGAAACTAGCCGCAAATGCAATATGACTAATCTTTTGCATTCCAAATAACACGTTGAGGGAATGGAATTTCTATTCCATTATCATCCAAGGCTTTTTTAGCAACCTTGAGTAAAATTGGGCCTACTTGATCCCAATCATCTCTAGGATGCCATACCAAAATTTCAATATTTACGCTAGAATCAGCCAACTCATTGATTCTAAATTCAGGTTTAGGCAACATTAGAACGTATTTCATCGATTTACGAATTTCTTTATCCATTACAGATATTGCACCATCAATATCTTCTTTGTAAGCAATTCCAATCATAGCCTCAGTTCTTCTTACAGGAGTGGAAGATAATGAACGAATGTTTGAAGTGAAAAAAGATTCGTTAGGAATTCTAATTATAGTTCCATCAAATTTTTTGACACGAACAGAAAAAGTGCTAATATCTAACAAAGTGCCAGAAACATCAGAGCCAGGAATCTCGATCTTATCTCCTTGTTTTACAGGTTTTTCAATCATCAAGAAGATTCCTGAGATTAAATTAGAAACAACAGATTGAGTTGCAAAACCAATTACAATACCAAAAATTCCTCCAGCAACAAGCAGTCCAGAAAAGTCAACACCTGTAGTAGATGTAAAAACCAAAAATGAGAGAATTATAATTCCAAAATAAATTAACTTGCCAAAGTTTTTTGCAGAATCTTGTGGTAATTTAGGAGCATAATATTTTGCAAATAATATCCGAACAGTTCGTGCAACAATTACGCCGACTGCCATGATAATTGCACCAATGAATAATGTAAGAAGCGTCAGCCCCCCAGTGATTTCTATTTCAGATAAACTGGATATGAATTCCAAAGCCATTATTCAACACCCATATCCATACGTTTTACAGTCTCTATTTTTTCATATGTTGGTGATAAAGTAAAATCAGTTTGAATTTTTTCAGAATTCACATCAATTATTTCAATGGTAAGTTTTTTCTTCATAACCGCAAATAGAGAGTCAAATATTGCTTTTGAGTCTTTATAATAAATGGAATTTTCAGACATTTGAAAAACAACTTTGCCAATACTGAGACCTTTAGATAATTGATTTTGAAGATTTATTTTCAAAACGGCATTAATGAAAGGAATGGAATCATCATATGATTCAACTATCTCAGTTTTGGCATACTTACACAAAGTGCCAGATTCAGGAGGGCCATAAAGACAGAATCGAGAATTTAGAGGATCGCACGTGAAACAATCCAAAGAGTCCTTATGATTATCATGTACAAGGAAAACACCAATTTCAATAGGACAACGTAAGAAAACAGTTGCAGAAGAATCTTCAGACAAAAAGACAGGCGTGTCAATATCCAAATACATGAAAGAAGTTCTCATAGCAGGAAAATTCAAAGGCCTGATTGGACACAATTCAACTTGAAGTTTAGACGATTTGATAGGAATTATCTTCTCAATCAAATCGTCTTCAGAATCTCTTCTTGTGTATGAAAACACATTTTCACTGATTTTTTTAATTTTAATCTCGATATTTGGGAGGTTTAAGTCTAGAAATTCATCAATATCATATAATCCATAATTTGAAAAAGTATCATCCATAGTTTCAGCACTCATCTTTTCAACATTAACAATAAAATCTCGAATTTAATCTCTTGTATCATAAAAAAATAATGTATTTAAAAATAGAAAAGAAATGGATTTTACTCCAAATATAGAGGAATGCTAATGCTTCCAAATGCTTCACTTACTCTAAAGTAGTAATCCCTACTTGAATCATATTCAAAAGTAGTTCCACCACCACCA
The DNA here is from genome assembly GCF_029882185.1 of Candidatus Nitrosopumilus sp. Classification (GTDB taxonomy): domain Archaea; phylum Thermoproteota; class Nitrososphaeria; order Nitrososphaerales; family Nitrosopumilaceae; genus Nitrosopumilus. The sequence continues at coordinate 8,253 of NZ_JAOULD010000045.1, forward strand.
ATATTTGGTCCAAAGAAGAAGTTGAAGAATTTTGGTTCCCCCGGTTTTAGTACCAACTGACCGTTTGTAAAGTCCATCTGAGAGTATTTGTAATCAGAATTACCGTTTGTAACATCATAGTTACAGATTGCAGGTCCAGTACAAAACAATGCCTCGTTTTGATTAGAACCAGTATTTTCAACTAACATTCTAAGATAAAGCATTGCTTGACCAGAAGAGGTAATTTCAAAACTACTTCCTTCAGTATCAAGTCCTGCCCAATAGTAAGTTATTGGACCTGCTTGAAAAGACTGAGAAATCAGCTTGTACTCATATGAGGCAATCAAATGTTTTGCAGATCTTTCACAGTTGAGTCTATCATAGGCCTTGGTTATTTCAGCACATCTATTCAATTCTGCCTGAAGTAATCTTAATTCTGAATCATCAGAG
>NZ_JAOULD010000096.1 GCF_029882185.1 Candidatus Nitrosopumilus sp.
GGTGTGACCCTAAGAAAATCCATAGCTTCTGGTCCAATTCTAGCACGCTTTTTACCTACATCTCTTTGTTTTGCTTCCCCGATTCTCATTTGCAAAGGTTCCTCTTTGCGTGTCAAAATATCACCTATTTCATGTCAACTGACATTCGACTCATATTGAGTACTTCGAATTCACTTACACCTTGTACTGATCTGACTGCATCTTCCAATGAATCCATTTGCCCTTCTTCATCTTCCAGAATAAATTCTACTTTTAGAAATTCTAATCCAAAGGCCAATGGTTCTTTGGCATGTCTTTTCATTGAAATTCCTTCTTTTAGTGAACTTTTGATAGTCTTTGCTAACTCATCAAGATCTGTCTCAGTTCCATCAGGAAGAATTTTTGTAATTAATAGTAATTGAGTCATTTCCTAAGGCCCCTGGAAATTACATGAAGAACAAGTATAGTTTCTTGCTGCTTCCCTGCAACTTTGGCATCTCCAAATTAAATCTGCACCACAATTGGGACAATTGAATTTTACACATTTATCATTAGGCATAATGGGTCTATAGCAACAACTACATGTTGGTAATGAAATAGTAGACGACATACCCCCAAATTTCTGTAAACATCATTTATACCTTGCTTAGAAATTGAGTACATTTTAACTCCATAATTTTTTGAGTTCCCCATCAATTAAGGTCTGAGCTGTTTTCAGTGAACCCTTTACTCCTAGTAATTTGATAATTGAACTAGTGTGGAAATCAAAATCTTCTCTTTCGGAAATCTCTTTTATGATATCTGGTGTAATTGCTTCAAATAATTTATCAATTGTGTTGTTATCCATTCGTTCTAAAATTTTTCTAACAAGTGATTGTCTTTCAAATTCTTTACCGAATCTATCCATCCATTTTTTTTGATATTCATACAGATCTGCTTTATTATTTGTCTCTAAAAATTTTGAAATTGCTTGTCCTGCATAAACCCCTCCCATACCACAAGTAAAAATACCTCCTGCTGTTGTTGGTTTTGCTTGTCCTGCAGCATCTCCTATAATTACCGTTTTTCCTTCCACAAAATTATCAATAGGACCTTTAATCCAAATTGGCGCAAAAATTTTTCTAATTACTGAATATTTTCTCTTTCCTTCTAGAATCTTATCTAATGTTTCAGATACTTTAATTCCTCTTCCTGCTACTCCAACCTTTCCTTTACCTTCTCCTGATGGAATAACCCATGCAAAAAATCCAGGAAATTTTTTTTGATCAAATGCTACTCCAACCTTTCCTTTCTCTATCCAATCAGAATAAATTTCATATTGAGCTGATGATAAAATCCCCGTTCTATCTCTATGAATTAGAGATGAAACTCCTCTTGCATCAACAAAAATTTTACAATCTATTTTCTCATCTTTTGTTCTAATTCCTGTATCTGTAATTTCTTGAAAACTTGTTCTGACTTTAATCACCGCTCCTTTATTCTGAGCTTGAAAAGCTATTTGTTTATCTAATTCTCTTCTGTTGATTTCAGCGACTTTTTGTTTCTTTGAATTAATTGTAAAACTATTCCCGTTGGGTGATGTAATTTCAGCTGATTCTATCATATGCTCAAATGTTTTTCTAAATGGAATTACTCCAAGTTCTTTCAAGCCTGCCATACTGACTAGACCTCCACAATGCTCAGGGGTGCCTATTTCATAATCTTCTTCAATCACAAGTACTGAAAAATCTTTTGAAGCAATTTCTCTTGCACATAATAGCCCTGCAACACTTCCACCAGCAACTACTACATCAAAGTACATATTTTTCGTTTCTTTGTCAATTATTTAATTCAAAAGTCTTTCATTATGTCTGTATTTGATTAGATTATGGGTTACATCAAACAAGTAATTATTGTTAGAACTGATCTTAAAATGGGAAAAGGAAAGATAGCAGCTCAAGTAGGTCATGCATGTGTTCTAGGTGCAGAACATGTACGCAAGTCTCATCCCGAATGGTATCAAGAATGGTGGGATGGACAAGAAAAAGTCGTTCTCAAAGTCTCAGGTATGAGGGATTTACAACAAATAAAAATTCATGCTATTGATTTGAACCTTCCATGGTCTGAAGTTACTGATGCTGGACATACTCAGATAGCCCCTGGAACTACAACCTGTATTTCAATTGGACCTGCACCTGAA